>CAKZKB010000545.1 GCA_937121005.1 uncultured cyanobacterium
GCGGTACGCCAATGCTGAGGAAACCATCGGGGACGATCGCGGGTTCTTCGGGATGATAGTACACTCCCATATCGACTCCGAAAAACCAGTCTTGACGCATTGCCCAAATGAGCGCGAGCATGGCTTTGAGCAAAGCAGGAATTAAATCTTGAAGTTCGTTATCCACAGGAGTTTCGTCGGAGTCGGGTAGATCTTTGGCAGTGGGAAGGGGACGAGTCAGGTCGTATTGAAGCATAACAAGAAGCGATGGCGCTTACCGTTTCAATTATGGCACAATTTCATGGTTTTAGCGATCGCGTTTTTTCGGGTTGAAACTTCTAGTCGATCGCATCGGGATCGATACCGAGGGCTTGCAGTCGTTGGGCGAGTAAATTGGCTCGTTGTTCGGCATTCATGGCTCGATCTTCAGCATTGTTTGCCCGTTGACGATCGCGATCGATCTGTTCTTCCGGGGTCAAATACCGAGTACCATTTTCGTCGTACCAATACAGCCATTCTCGTTCGATTCCTTGATAGGTTCCTCGTTCTCGCCCAATTCCCAAACCAATTTCGGGTAGCCACGTGGGAGAATTAAGGCTGTAGAGTTCGTACTCGTCGCCGTTGAGTTTGTGAATTTCTAACGGCGGCTTGCGCTTGCGTAAGGGATTGTAGATGACGTAATATAAAATACCGATTTCGGCGTAGTCGTCTTTCTTGGTTGAGTATTCGCCCCGTCGAGTTTGCGATACCACTTCCAAGACTAAAATGGGAACTTTCTTTTCTTGCCAAATCACGTAACTCAGACGCAACCCTTCATCGACGACTCGCGGTACGCCAATGCTGAGGAAACCATCGGGGACGATCGCGGGTTCTTCGGGATGGTAGTACACTCCCATATCGACTCCGAAAAACCAGTCTTGACGCAGTGCCCAAATTAACGCGAGAATGACTTCGAGCAGACCAGGAATGAGATGTTGTAACTGATTGTCCACAGGGGTATCGTCGGAGTCGGGTAAATCTTTGGCAGTGGGGAGAGGACGAGTCAGGTCGTATTGAAGCATGATGAGAAGCGATGGCGCTGACCCTTTCCATTGTCGCACAGAAATTCTAGGCCGCAGCCCGATCGTCCCTAGATTCTCGATCGTCGGTGGTATCGTAGATGGAGAGCAATGCAAGCTGAGGAGACATGGTAATATGGTTGCCGATACCGAAACCGTCGGACTCGACCAACTGACCGACGGCGACACCATCGACTACGCCCGCGAAATCGAAACGGTGATCGCTAGTTTGGCCATCGACCAAAAAGTAAAATTTGGAAAAGACGAGGCTGGGAACTATCGCTGGAAGTTCTGTTACGGGACGGTTGACGTTTTCGTGCTGTTGACCGGGCAAACCGAAGAAGACACTCTCACTGTATGGTCGCCCGTATTGCAATACCCCGTCAAGGACGAAGCCAAGCTGATGCGCTTGTTGCTGGAAATGAACTGGGGACAGACATTTGAGGCTCGCTACGCCATCGCCGACGATCGCGTTTTGGTACTCTGTTCGCGGACGGTGGCCGGTCTCAACCCAGGGGAAATCTCGCGATCGATTACCCTCGTGGCCACGATCGCCGACGAACAAGACGAACCGCTACAGGAACAGTTTGGCGCGTAGTGGCACTTTGGCGCTACATTCCGCCGTTGGTAGCCCCCGGTACGGTACAAATGGCCATCGACGCATGGTTGCTCGATCGCCATCTGGCCGGGGATCCCCCCAGTCTCCGCTTCTATACCTGGTCGCCACCGGCCCTCTCCCTAGGATACCACCAGCGTCGCATTCCCCCACACTGGCACGATTTGACTTGGAACGGAACGGCGATCGATTTGGTACGCCGGCCTACAGGCGGCCGGGGGGTGCTGCATTGGGGGGATCTCACCTACGCACTGGTGATGTCCCCACCGTCAGAGAACCGCAAGCAGGCGTACCGTCAAGTCTGCCAATTTCTGGTAGAAGGATGGCGATCGCTCGGGGTGGAACTGGACTACGGAAGCGCCGGACGCGGTTATATTGGCAACCCGGACTGTTTCTCGACGGCGACGGCGGCGGATCTGGTGCTGACCACTGGGACAAAATGGATCGGTAGCGCTCAGTTGTGGCGATCGCGGGCCTTACTACAGCATGGTTCCATACAGTTAGCCCCCGATCGCGATCTGTTTGCGCGAGTTTTCGGGACGCAGTTATATCGAGAAGGGGCCGTTTGCGTGGAGATACCGAGGGCGATCGCAGCTTTGAAAGCGGCGGCGAGTCGGTGTTTTGATGCCACTTTCGTCGATCGTCCCCTCACCAAAACAGAATGGAACGCGATCGGCGATCTCAAGAATTCTGTCTCTTTGGGAACCTTTGAGCGCACTGAAGGTCAAGAAACGTAACGCAAGAATACACGACCATTTTTTGCAAATTATGTCGCAGATCGCGATCGAGGCGAAGGATCTTTGCCCCGACTGAAAATGTTGCGGATGCAAATCTCTTCCTCCAGAAAGAAAATGTATTCGCTATTTTTCTTGGTAGGGACGATTCGCGAATTGTCCCTTATAACAGGCTGCATCTGTAACTGAATTTCAGCAAAATGGCATAACAATCAATCAAGAGAGGTTTACTCATGCCAGTACAGACAATTTCGGGCGCGTTAACTCTAGATGACTTCGTTTTAGGCGCTCAAAATGGGGGCTTTACTCGCGTTGACGAGTACGATCTTTCTGTCGAACAAGCCAATATGCCCCTCACTGTCGATCTCGTGAGTGGCGTTCCTTTTGCTCAGTACGATCCGGCGCTCGAACTCATCGACACCCGCACCAATACTGTCGTGAGTGCCAACAACGATCTCAATAATCCTAGCGATCTGAACTCGCGAATAAACGCCAATACTCTGATCCCCGGTGTTCCCTACAAACTCAGGGTTTTTAGCTTCAACGCCACCAACATTCTACCGAGCGATTATACCCTAACCGTTAACACCAGTCAAAATTTTACTGTCGCTCAAGGCCTCACCAATTTTGCTGACGTACAAACGGGAACCAATTTTAACGTTGTTCGCGCCCTAGATGGCGACGATTTCACTTACGATGCGTTAGGGTTTGATTCCTTAGCTGATGAATATCAGTTAACCAACCTGACTCTCGGCCAACCTGTCAATTTTGCTGTCGCCAGTTTGACGACTGGTTTTGACTCTCGAGTTGAAGTCGTCAATGCAGGCGATGGTAACATCATCCAGACTTCTGGCGATCCGGCGGGTAACGATTCGTCTGTCAGTTTTACGCCTCAAACTGGCATCGACTATCGCCTGCGCGTCACCAGTAATAATGCTCTTTCGCCCAATCCTGCCAAACAATACAATTTAAATGTCAATGGTGGCGCTAACGCCGTTACGCTACGAGAACGGAGCTTACCCGCAGCCGGAATTACCGTTGGCTCTATTAGTGGCAATACTAGCGAAGATGGGGAGACGGCGAACTTTACCGTCGTTCTCGACACGCAACCTCTGGCTAATGTCACCATTCCCCTTAGTAGTAGCGATACCACAGAAGGCACAGTTGCACCCAATAGTTTAACCTTCACTCCGGCGAATTGGAATGTGGCGCAAACGGTGACTGTAACCGGGGTTGACGATGCTTTAATTGATGGCAATATTGCTTACGATATTCTCACGGGTGCGGCAACCAGTAGCGATCCAAGTTATAACGGTATCGATCCAGGAGACCTCTCTGTCACCAACGTTGATAACGATGTCGTTCCTGGTGGAATTACGGTCAGTCCCATTAGCGGGAACACGACCGAAGCTGGCGGAACGGCGAACTTTACCGTCGTTCTCGACAACCAACCGATGGCAGATGTTACCATTCCCCTTAGCAGTAGCGACACTACAGAAGGCACGGTTGCGCCGAACACTTTGACCTTTACATCTGCGAATTGGAATGTCGCGCAAACCGTCACAGTTACCGGGGTTGATGATTCCCTAACCGATGGCAATGTGAGTTACGATATTCTCACGGGGGCAGCATCGAGTGGCGATTCGCGCTACAATGGTCTCGATGCGGATAACCTCACTGTCACCAATATCGATAACGATTTGGCGACCGATCCGTTAATAAACCCAGTGTATCGCTTCTTTAATACCGTAGCAGGCGGTCACTTTTTTACCACCAACGAAGCCGAACGGACATTTGTTGAAAACGAGTTGCCAAGTTTCCGCTTTGAAGGAGTCGGGTTTAAGGCTTCTACCACTCCGGGAGAAAATTTAGTCCCGATCTATCGCTTCTTTAATACGGTAGCAGGCGGTCACTTTTTCACTGCTAGCGAAGCCGAACGAGATTTTGTTATCGCCAACTTTCCGGCATTGACAATAGAAGGCGTTGGATTCTATGCTTATGAGGCGGATGCCAATCGCGGCTCTGATATTTATCGCTTCTTCAATACGGTAGCAGGCGGTCACTTTTTCACGATTAGCGAGTCGGAACGAGATGTCGTCGTTAACAACTTGCCTCAGTTTAACCTGGAAGGGGTCGGGTTTGAGGCAGCATTACCGTAGGGGTTTAGGTTCTAGGTTTTAGGTTTTAGGGGGACAAGGAGAGGGGGAGACAAGGGGACAAGGAGAAATTAATATTTATCCTTCATCCTTCATCCTTCATCCTTGAAACAGCTTCATCCTTGAAACAGGGCGATTCGCGAATCGCCCCTACACATACATCCTGGCTTCGAGTAATAATGGAGAATAGGGGATTCGAACCCCTGACCTCTGCGGTGCGATCGCAGCGCTCTACCAGCTGAGCTAATTCCCCAGGTTCGACTATTATAACATCGATCGCGACAAAACGCGATCGACTTCCAATTCCGAGAGGCGATCGATCGTCCAGTCGCACATCCGTTGTAACATATGGAATGGATAGGTGTGGGCCACGCCGACGACCTGCATTTGGGCGTTTTTGGCGGCGGCGATCCCGGCGTAAGAATCCTCGATCGCCAAACACTCGGACGCTTGCAAGTTGGCTTCCGGGTAGCGTTGTCGCAAGCGATCGACCGCTAGCAAGTAGCCTTCGGGATCCGGCTTGCTGTTTTTGACCTCATCCCCGGATACAATGACTTCAAACTGGGCCGCGAGTTGGGCGCGATCGAGAATGAGTTCGATTTCCGATCGCGTGGCTCCGCTCACCACCCCCAGTACCAAATTGGCCGTCCGCAGTTGTAAAATCAGATCGGTCAGATCGGGGTAAATGGGGAGCATTTCCAGGGTTTGCAAGTGTTCCTGGTAACGCTGCGACTTGCGATCGAGCAACTCATCGAGATATGCTTCGGTGACAAACCGTCCCCGACGCACCAACAATTCCGAGAAACAGGCGCGATCGCTGCGTCCCAAACAGACTTCGCGAAACTCCCCTGCATTCAAACGCAGGTTTTCCTCCACGAGAATTTCGGCGATGAATTGCTCGTGCAGGGGCTCGTCGTTGACGATCGTGCCGTTAAAATCGAACAGAACGGCTTTGAGAGTCATGTCGCTTCGCTCCAAATTAAAAATTAAAAATTTATCTTGGGTCTTGAAAAGTTCAGGGGGAAGAAAATCTACACCCCCGACTGTCCGCAAAATTAAAAATTTCAGACCTCTTCGGTCAGTCATACCAATTCTCTGTGAGCTTGCCTAGAATAGCCGCTTACCCGGAGTATGGTTCTGCTTCTTATTATATGCAGCTTCATGGAGAAACGGTATC
Source organism: uncultured cyanobacterium (assembly GCA_937121005.1). GTDB lineage: Bacteria > Cyanobacteriota > Cyanobacteriia > Cyanobacteriales > Geitlerinemataceae > CAKZKB01. Next base: position 5,721 of record CAKZKB010000545.1, read on the forward strand.
AGAGGCTTGGTATAGAAAAAGGATTAACTCCTTTTCTCCCTAAAGGGAGAGGCTTGTATCCCTAAATTCCCAGTCATTATTCTGAAATCAAGTTGCGTACTCATAACCGTCTGTGTGCTGTAGGGTTTGCAAGTATTTCGGATGCACGTCGAATTTCATACTACGCGCATTCAATTTGAAGCTAGGGCGATATCGGATGGCAATTCGTCCAGTATGAATGCCAGCGTATTTACCGTTGGTGACGCTCGCCTTGACAATATCTCCAGTTTGAAAACCCATAAACTGCTTGGCATTCGGCGCGTGACGAACTGGAAAACCGTATTTGTCTGTCCCGCAACGCTGCCGTTTTCCGTGTCCTTTAGCGGTGATTTGCAATGGCTTCAATACCTTAACAATTAAGTTTTCCGGCGTAGAATGCCCCACGCAAACGGCATCGAGCCAATGGGTTTTCGGTAGTTCTAGCCGAGTTCGGTTGTACTTAGTTGTACCGCCCGTGCCAGTTTCTACAGGTAGCCCGGTTTCTTTTAACCGTTGGTACAATGCCCACCGCGTGGAGTTCGCAGCAGCCGCATCTTTAAGAGGTGCTTTCGCCTGTTTCAAGACGCGATTGAGAACCGATGGTTTACCGGATAAAAACTCACGGATATCCTGGTTGCCTTTGGTTTGGTTACATTTATGGCAAGCTAAAGTCAAGTTGGAAACCCGATCGCTACCGCCTTTAGACTTAGGGACGATATGCTCGACTTCCAGAGGTGTATTTTCTGCACCGCAGTACGTACATTTCCGGTTCCATTTTTCGAGTAAATATTCCCGAACCTCGTAGCCAAACAGTTCGCCCTGCTGGTATTCGACACCGTTGACTTCCGGGTTTTGGAGTTTCTGAGTATCGAACCGGACGAGTTCCTGGGAAATAGAAGCGATCGGCTGGGGGGGTGACAAGCAAGGCTAGAACGCTGACTGTACGAGGAGTGCAGCCC
>CAKZKB010000546.1 GCA_937121005.1 uncultured cyanobacterium
TGCGCTACGTCGAGTGCAGCTTTGCCTCCGGCGTGATCGAGTTTTTCGGCGGCGCGAATGAGCCCCAAGCTGCCTTCTTGAATTAAATCTTGGAACGACAAGCCGCGATTCATGTATTTCTTGGCGATCGATACCACCAGGCGCAAGTTCGACTGCACCATTTTGTCCTTGGCGCGGCGATTGCGGTGCATTCGGGTGCGAAAACGCGATAAAAAGACCGGGGCTTCGAGTTCCCAACGTTCCTCGGTTTCGCGATCTAAGGTGGCGAGGCGTTCGTCGAGACAGTCGAATACGTCGTCAATATTGGCTTTTTGTCCCGTCGTCTGTACCAGTGCTTCGCGAATCGGATCGGCTAGCCAAGCCAGCTTTGCCCACTCGCGCAGGGGCGGTTCCATACCCAGTTCTTCTTCGAGATCGTCGCGGAGGGCTTCGAGATAGAGCAAATCTTCGATCAGGCGGGCGAGTTCGATTTCTTCATCGGCTCTTAACAACCGAATCCGACCGATTTCCTGGAGGTAAAGACGAATGGAGTCTTCGGTGTAGTGTTTCTTTTTCGCCGGGGCTCGTCGGCGAGACGAGCGGTTTTTACCGGATTTGCCGTTGCTGGTGTCGGAGGAGGTGTCGATGGGTTCGTTACCGGCCGATCGATTGTCGATCGACTCTGACGTTCCCGCCATCGCTTCATCATCAGCCATTAACAAATCGACTTCCGATTCGGGCTGGCTGACGACACTCAGCCCCGTGCCGTTGAGGGTCATTACGTCCTTCGCCTGGGTCATGCCGCGTTCCTCGTTGCTCCTTAGTGGTCAAAAACTTAATGTTTTGGTGGGCGATCGCGATGTGGTGTTTTGGCCGATTGGGCGTTAGGCATTTTTACTTGCCCGGCCAAACCACATCACTTGTTGATGTGTTAGAGGGTCAACACCTTCGAGAGTGGGTTCGGGTCTCGGATCGGTCGCGACCTTATTGATTGTAGCTCGTTCTTCTGTCAATGCCGATGCGATCGCGGCAATTTTGCCTAGAGGGGATCGGGGGCGCAATCGGCGCACGATCGCTCGGACGCGGACAATACGAACGCTATCACTTGATAAGTTAACTCAACTTTTTCTAAGAAGCCACGTTTGCCCATGGGAGTCGGCGGGGCGATCGCGTCGGCCATCGGCGGCAATGTCGTGAAATTAGACCGCGATCGCGCTCGGATCTGCACCGATCTCGTCAATATTCGTCAGATCCGTTCCGACGGGCCGGCTGAAAAGCGCTCCAATTGTAAAGCAAATTGTAACGTTTGGGGGTTCGTTGGCGCTCTCAGACACCGGATGCGATCGCATCTCGACTTTCCCGGTGCGTTTTGGCGGCAGACTCGTGGCATAATAACGCCAAATCCCATCGACAGACTGCCGCAGCCATGCCCATCGCTAATACTCCTCCCGCTCTGCTCGTTCTCGCCGACGGTACGTTCTACCGAGGTCGTTCGTTTGGTGCTTCCGGTACGTCCGTTGGTGAAGTCGTTTTCAACACTGGGATGACGGGCTATCAAGAAGTGTTGACCGATCCGAGTTATTGCGGGCAACTCGTTACATTTACTTATCCAGAATTGGGAAACGTTGGAGTTAACCCTGAAGACGAAGAATCGACCCGACCCCAAGTTCGCGGCGCGATCGCTCGCAACATCAGTCTCCAACCGCGAAACTGGCGATCGCGTCAGTCGTTACCCGACTATCTCAAACAACACGGCATTCCGGGAATTTACGGCATCGACACCCGCGCCCTCACCCGCAAAATTCGCGCCCTCGGAGCCATCAACGGTGCGATTTCTACTGACATTCTCGATCCCGACGAACTGCTTTCACAAGTGCGATCGGCCCCCAGCATGAGTGGTTTGAACCTGGTTCCCGAAGTTACCACCAAAACCACTTACGAATGGAGCGAACCCACCAACAGCGAATGGGAATTTGTCCCGCAAACCGGAAGCGGCGAGCCTAAATATACCGTCGTGGCGATCGACTTTGGCATCAAGCGCAACATTCTCCGTCGCCTCGCGAGTTACGGTTGTCGCGTCATTGTCGTTCCAGCCGACACGCCTCCTGAAGAGATCTTAAAACACAATCCCGACGGCATTTTTCTCTCTAATGGACCGGGGGATCCAGCCGCCGTGGCGGCTGCGCCGGCAACGGTGAAGGCACTGCTGGAAAAGCAGTTACCGACTTTCGGTATTTGCATGGGCCATCAAATTCTCGGGCTGTCGCTGGGGGGCGAAACCTTTAAG
>CAKZKB010000547.1 GCA_937121005.1 uncultured cyanobacterium
CAACGTTGCCATATACCACGCATTCTAACAAAGAATTGCTCCCCAACCGATTCGCCCCATGCACCGAAACGCAGGCGCATTCTCCGGCGGCGAAAAAGCCGTCGATTAACCCTTCGGCGCTGCTGCGAACCTGCCCGTCAATATTAACTGGAATTCCCCCCATAGAATAGTGAGCCGTCGGGCGCACGGGCATCGGTTCGTTCACCGCATCAATGCCCACCAAACGATGGGCTTCTTCCCAACAAAAGGGAATGCGAGCCATAATTTTCTCGCGCCCTAAATGGCGTAAATCCAGATGCACGAAGGGGCCGCCTTTGCTACCATTGGTATGGATACCGCGACCGTTGCGAATTTCAGTGGCGATCGCCCGAGAAGTAATATCGCGGGGCGCGAGTTCCATTTTACTGGGGGCGTAGGTTTCCATAAACCGATGGCCGTCCGCATTTCGTAAGTATGCCCCTTCCCCGCGCACGGCTTCGGAAATCAACACGCCCACCGGATACAAACCCGTCGGGTGAAACTGGACGAATTCCATATCTTCTAACGGAACACCCGCGATCGCGGCCATTCCCAACCCGTCCCCAGTGGAAGCAAAATCGTTAGAGGTGGTATTAAAAGCGCGACCGTATCCCCCAGTGGCAAACAGAACCGCCTTGCTGCGGACGACCTCAATTTGCCCGTCTTCCAAGCGATACATGACGATGCCTTTAGCTTGCCCCTCTTCTAAAATTAGGCGCATCACGTACCACTCGTCGTAAATTTTTACCCCATAGCGGCGCAAATTGTTGACCAGTTCGTGGAGAATGGCGTGACCCGTTTTATCGGCGGCGTAGCAGGTACGGCGGTGAGAATGTCCACCGAAGGCTCGTTGGGCAATGCGTCCGTTTTCTAGGCGCGAAAACAAGACTCCCATGCGTTCTAAATCGATAACCACACTGGGGGCTTCTTGGGTTAGCAATTCGACGGCATCTTGATCGGCTAAATAGTCCGAACCTTTGACCGTATCGAAGGCGTGGGCTTCCCAATTGTCGGCGCTATCGACATTTTTTAGGGTCGCTGCAATTCCCCCTTGGGCCGCGACAGAGTGCGATCGAATGGGGTGGGTTTTGGCAACGATGGCAATATTTAAATTGGGGTTGAGGCGGGCAATTTCAACGGCGGCGCGACATCCGGCCAGTCCGCCACCGACGATCGTCACATCGTGTTCGAGCATTTTCGAGCAATATAATGTTATGAATTAATGATAAGTCCCCCTTAGTGTAGCAGGGGGACGCAGCCAATGTTTAGCTCGTGGCTCCGGCAGGTTTGCCGCCCGAGGCTTGACGCGGCGTTTTGGCTTTGTCCGTTGCCGGATCGACCGCTTGCAGTTCGATATGATTGAGCAAGGTGGTGACGAAGGCAAACAGGAGAAAAGGCAAGGAAATCACCAGAATAAACCCGACAGCCATCAGTCCGTAAACGGCTCGCGCCCCACTCCACAAGGCAACTGCGGAGGCGAGGCTGAGGAAAATGACGATCAGCCAAATGATGATTTGTCCGTAGATATCGCCGAATGCCAGGGTGCAAACAACGCGGTAGTTTTGGAATTTGTCCATTGGAAGCCTCGCGATCGGTAGTCGTTTATTTTTCTAGGGTACGGTTATGGATCGGTTGTAGAGGATTTTTAAAGTTTTTTAAAGGGGCTCGCAACAGGTCTTTACATTTCCAGAGGACGATGAGCAATTATACTCAGCTTCCCCGATTTCCATCTTACCTCACCACCGAGACCGAGATCGCCCCCCATCTCCCCTTGGTGGTATGCTGAATCCAATGGCACCTGAAACATTGAATGACCCGATTCGTTTACGATCGCTTTGCCAAACAATACAACCCCTGCGAGGCAATGCAAAATTCAGAACCGAGAAAACCCTTTTGAATTTTTAATTTATAATTTTGAATTGGAGCGCAGCGACGGATTCGGAGGATCGAGATCTCATGGTACAATTATCGCCACTGTATTTGGAACGGATTGAAGCTGCGACTCAACAAGGTATCGAGCGAGAGGCACTTGCTTTAGTGATGCGACAACTTCGCCGTCGCCTGGGAACGATCGCCCCCGAAATGGAAGCACAAATACGAAGCCTAAGCATCGATCGCCTCGAAGACTTAGGAGAAGCACTGCTCGATTTCCAAAGCGAAACTGATTTAATCGACTGGCTCGATCGAACGAACCGTTGAGCAGAACCGCCGCGCATCCTACGATTCTACCGTCAGGTGAATCGTCAGT
>CAKZKB010000548.1 GCA_937121005.1 uncultured cyanobacterium
CCCTGCGTCCGCCGTCGGTGCCGAATTGAGCGTGCTGACGCGCACCTGGTCGGGGCGGCCGTCGTTGAGCTCGTCCTCGAAGTCGTCGTCGTCCACCGTCATCGGTTTCAGGCGACGCTTGCTCTTGCTCGCGATCTTGGCTTTTTCGGCTTCTTCGCGTTCTTCTTCGGCCGATCGCTTCTTACCGCGCTTGTTGCTGCGAGGCGGTTTGGGACGCTTCAGTTGCACCGTTTCCGTCGAGTCGTCGTCGTCAGTGGCGCTGGTAGCCGCTTCCTCGTCCGGTTCTTCCGGTTCTTCTGTCCGGGGGGGCTTGGGCCGCTTCAATTCCAACGGCGGCGGGGCCGGACGCTTGGGCTTCGGCGGGCGCGGGGCCGCGGGTTTGGGTTTCTCTGCGGGTTTCTCGCCACTGTCGCTTTTCGGGGGAGCGGGCGCGATCGGCTTCTCGGGTTCTTCCACCTCGGGGGGCGACTCGCTCGGCCGGGCGGGCGGCTTCTTGAGCGTCGGAGCCTCAACTTTGGCCGCGGGTTTTTCCGGTGGAGCCGGCCGGCTCGGTGCTTGAGGCGGTTCCGGGCGAGCCGGCGGAGTCGGAGGAGTGGGAGTCTCCGCTTCGTCCGCTCCGGCGGCCGGTTTGGGGGGAACGGGTTTGGGCGCGAGGTTGTTTTCCGATGGCGCGGGCGGCTCGGGGCGAGCGGGGGGTCGAGGCGGCGTGGCGACGGGAGAGGAAGAGTTGCGATCGCCCGCCTCGACGATCGGGCGGGGTTTGTGTTTGATTCCCAAGATTTCTTGTTTTTTACGTGGATTGTTGCGTCGATGTTTGCCGGCCCCGTTTTTACCGTCGGGGCGGTGGCGCGCTGGCGAATGGCGAGCCTCAGCGATGGCACTGCGGATGCGGGCCGCATCGTCTTCTGGAATCGTGCTGCTGTGGCTTTTGACTGCGATATCGAGTCGATCGCACATGGCGAGGATATCGCGATTTTCGCATTCGAGTTCGCGCGATAAATCGTAAATTCTGACTTTGCCGTTGTTCATCCGAATCGTAACCTCTTGTTGGCTGCTAACTCATGTTTGCGTCCCCCTCGCTTGTGTTTGGATGGGATGGGGAGGCCGCTGAAGTGGCACTCCCTTGGTCGTCCGAGAGACGATCGCGTAAAGCTGAGTAGATGGTTTGGGGAACAGGAACTTTCAAGGCGCGTCCGAGTCGGTTTTTTTTCTGAGCGGCTTGAAGGCAAGCTGCCGTCGGACACAGATACGCCGATCGTCCCATTCCTTCATCCAATTGTACCCGATTCGTTGGGGAGACTCGGACAACGCGCCAAAAATCTGCTTTCGGCGCGGTTTTGCGGCAACTAACGCATCGTCGGTAGTTCGGCTTCATTCTCGGGGGTGAGTTCGGTTTCCTCGACCTCGGGGGCTTGGCGCAGGCGTTCTTCTTCTTCGGCGCGGTATTTGGCGGTATCTTTGATGTCGATTTTCCAGCCGGTTAAACGGGCGGCCAGGCGCACGTTTTGCCCTTCTTTGCCGATGGCCAAACTCAGTTGGTTTTCGGGGACGAGGACGTGGGCCTGGCGCTGTTCGGGATCGACGAGGCGCACTTCGTCTACGCGGGCGGGGCTGAGGGCGTTGGAAATATAGGTGGACGGATCGGGCGACCAACGAATGGCATCAATTTTTTCGCCGCGCAGTTCGTTAACGACGGCTTGGATCCGCGATCCGCGCGAACCGATGCAAGCCCCCACCGGATCCACATCCCGTTCTAAGGTATCGACGGCGATTTTGGTGCGCGGCCCCACGTGCCGGGAGGGGGGATTGGCTTCGCGGGCCACGGCCACGATCCGCACTACATCGTCTTGGATTTCGGGGACTTCGTTATCGAACAGATAGACGACCAAACCTGCATCGGCCCGCGAGACGAGCAACTGCGGCCCGCGATAGGGGCGATCGCACACTTTTTTGAGCAACACTTTTAATGTGGTGTTGGCGCGATAGTTATCGTTGGGTAACTGCTCCCGTTTGGGCAGTTCGGCTTCGACTTCCGGGCGACCGAAGCCGCTACTGACAGCGACCACTACCGAAGCCCGCTCGAAGCGCAAAACTCGTCCTTGCAGTACGGTTCCTTCTAGATCTTGAAACTCTTCTTGGATCAGTTTTCGCTGCTGGTCTCGTAGTTTTTGCGCCAAAACTTGTTTAGTTTGAATGGCAGCCATGCGACCGAAATCACCGCGATCGGGAGTGACATCTAGGGTCACTTCGTCGCCGAGTTGTACCAATCCTTCGGTTTCCTCATCTTGCGCCCCGGTCATGTCTTGAATTTCTTTGAGAGAAATTTCGCGATCGGGGTCGGTGACTTCTTCGACGATGGTTTTGGTGGCAATAATGCGAAATCCTTCTTCTTCCACATCGAGGTGCACTTCAAAGTTATCGAAGCGATCTTCTTCAAACTTTTCGGTCAAGTTTTGGGTGCGGCGAAAGCGTTCGTAACCTTTGAGCAACGCCTCGCGCAAGGCTTCGCGCACGGCCGGTTTCGGCAAATTGCGCTCTTGAGAGATGTTGTCAATCATGTCCCCAATTCCGGGGAGTTGTACCATTGTCATATTTAGTTTGGGTAATGAGGTATGAGGTGTTAGGGATTAGGGATTAGGGATTAGGGATTAGGGATTAGGTGTTAGGGATTAGGGATTAGGTGTTAGGGAGTTTACTTTCTGAAGTTCTCCCTGAAACCTAGAACCTGTAAAATGAGTGTTTTTTCTCCTTCAAGCCCACCTAAAACCTAGAACCTAGAACCTAATACCTAGTTAGGTTTCTAACTCAACAGTCGTGACAAGTTCTCGGGGAATGGCGATCGCGCGTCCTTTGAGGTTAAGATGAACGGCGGTTTCGTCTCGTCCCCTCAACTGTCCGTTCCATTCGATGCTGCCCTTAAAGGGTTCTCGAGTTGTCACCCGCACGTCGAAGCCGCGAAAGGCCACAAACTCGCGATCGTCCCCCAATTGTCGAGATATCCCCGGACTCGACACTTCCAAAACGTAGGCCCCATCGATGAGATCGGCAGCATCGAGGGCCGCATCTAGGGCGCGACTGACGCTCTCGCAGTCCTCTAAACTGGTATGGCGAGCCGGGTTGAGCACGTCTACGCGCAGTACGGGGGGACTTTGATGAGTGTGAAACACCGCACCAACCACTTGCAATCCCATCTGTTCGACGATGGGAACGCTCAAGTCGAGAACGGCGGGGACGAGAGGATCGGTAATTTCAACGAACAACGAACAACGAACAACGAACAACGAACAACGAACAACGAACAACGAACAATATTTCAACGGCGGGCTGGATATTGTCCGGTACGAGCGCTCTTCGTTATGATAGGGGATATTGGCTCCCACGCCTACCCGCACGCTAGACAATCCTGTAGACGATCGCGCATTATGGGTTTATCCGTTTCTCGTTGTTCCCTGCTGGATTCCCCGTTTTTGCCAACTCACCGGAAACCGCCCCCGAGGAACTGCGCGGCTTAATTCACAATCAGTCATGCTAACATAATATCAGGATAGGAGGTTTTTATGGACGCTCAATTTACCGCTATTGTGAAAAAAGATGGCGATTGGTGGATTGGCTGGATTGAAGAAGTCCGGGGGGCGAACGCTCAGGAAGCTAGCAAGGAAGAACTCCTCGATAGTTTACGAGAGGCGCTCCAAGATGTGCTAGAACTGAATCGCGAGCAAGCACGCCAGTCGCTACGCTCCAATTAAAAATTAAAAATTAAAAATTAAAAACCTCTTCTTTCTAAACAGCGATTAAACCTTGTGGGGACACCCCCCCCAGTGGTTTGCTCTCCATGCAACCTGAATGGCGATCGCCTTTTCTTTTCCCGATCGCCCCTGAAGAATGAAGCAGCCTTAAGCTATGATAGGGAGTATCTGCTCCAAACCTTGTAGACGATCGCGCTATTATGGGCAAACCTTTTTTATCCGTTTCTCGTTGTTCCCTGCTGGCTTCGCTGCTGGGCTTGCTGGTGGCTTCCCCGGTTCTCGCCGACTCGCCCGAAACTGCCCCCGAGGAACTGCGCGGCTTAATTGAGCGTATCGACGCGGCAGCCAACCGTCAAGATCTCGATGGCGTTTTAGAACTCTATCACGACAATTTTGTTAGCGATGACGGCCTCGATCGCCGCGAATTTGCCAATGCTTTAGAGGATCTGTGGGAACGATTTCCCAATATTCAGTATC
>CAKZKB010000549.1 GCA_937121005.1 uncultured cyanobacterium
GTAAAGATCGTTCTCGTGGGGATGATGCGATGAAAACCTCAACTCGCGATCGCAAAGTCTACGATGATTTTATCGACTTCATCGCGACTGGAACAACACCCGAAGAAACGATTGAGTATCGAGCCTCCGATGCTGCCAACGATCGCCTAGAAGATTTAGTATATCGCGCCCAACAAGGCGAACTGACAGCAGAAGAACGCAACGAACTCGATCGGGCTTTGGCGATCGAACATATTATTACACTGGCTAAAGCTAAAGCCCGCATTTACATACAGTCGCGATCGTAGTGGTAGGATCGATTATCTGGGAAACTGGCGAATTAGCTCGTTTTTTCAATCCTAGACGAGATAATTGGAGCGAACATTTCCAGCTACTCAATGGAGTTGAGATCTCACCTTTAACAGACATTGGGGAAGTGACAGCAAGAATTTTCCAATTTAACCATCCCGATCGCCTTACCGAACGAGAATTACTTGCACAGGCGGGGTGCTACCCATCTGCGGAAGCGCTACAACGAATGAAAACGTAGGAAGTTGTAAGCCATTTTGTTGGCGCGATCGCTTGTTTTCCTTACGTTAAAATATCCTATGTTGGGAAGTCTTCCGAGTCTACAGCATCTTGCCAGGTAAAGGGAGACTCAACCGGAAAAGTGGCGATCGCGAGTCCTGTTTCGGCGGCTGCTAATTTTCTGGCATCTTGGTAGGTACGAGAGAAAATTTCAGTTCCGTAGTTTCGCAAACTGGGGCTTTCTTCAAAATCCTCTTGCAGTTGTTGGCGACGATCGACAATGCTAAACCGCCAACTGTCGATCCGTTTTTCGGGTTGGTATCGGTATTTTAGCAGGTGCAGAAGTAGAATTTTGAGATTGCTGCGAACGGCTTTTCTTTGGCTGCTAGCCATGTCTTCGAGTTCTTCAATCAAGTTATCCCAGTCTACATCATCGAAATTTCGCGATCGCAACTGGTCGATCGTCGTCTCGATCCACTGCAAATAATCTGTGTCGTATAGGGTTTCAGAGGATGTTTTAGAGAAAACCATAGTTACACCATAGTTACAGCTACCGTAAGCATTTAGGTGGTATCCACCAAACCCGGTTTCTACGCCCGTTACTAGCACGATCTTATCCTATCCGGGGAGCGATCGCCCGACGAAAAACTTTCACGGCTTCTAGCTGGCTGGTATAACCCACGCATTTGGCTAAAGTGTCTAGATCGAGGTTCGGAAGGAGTTGGCTGCGGGAAATGGGTTCGTACTCTTCATCTTGCAGTCGAAATAAAGAAAAGCGATCGTTCTGCCAAAACCAAACTTCTGTCACTTGCAGTCGTCGATAAATTTCTAGCTTGTTCGTACCGCCACTGGTGACAATAACTTCGACAACGAGATCGGGAAATTCTTTTTCCGTGTCAATACAGTAACTTTCATCAGGTTCGACTCCGCTACTGCGTTCGGGTTGGCGAAAAGTTGTCGAACCAAGGGGGAAATATTCGGTATCGGTTTTCTCAAAATAGGCTTCGAGTAATGTGGCAATTCTTTTCTTCTCGCCTTCATGTCGGCGACTGGGGGACATAATTTCGAGGGTTCCGTCTAGATAAGCGATGCGATATCCGCCACGATCGCCAATTTTGGCCAGCAAAGTTTCGTAAGCATTCCAACTCACTTCACTGGTCATGTACCGTTGTTCGCGATCGCGATTTTCTGTCTCTAGGTCTTGTAAAATTTGGGTAGCCAGCATCGGTATGTCTCCCTATCTCGCAGGGTAAAATTTATAAGTTGGAGCCTGGGAAAAATTCATCATCGAGTACCTCAACTGCCGTATAAGGACAAATTGAGGGAAACAGATTCAAAGGTAAATCCGTTTCGAGGTGCGCTTGCTTCCTGGCACTATCGTAACACTGGACTAACACGCGATCGACATCGGGTTTTAAACTCGGTGAATCATCGAGCAATTGCAGTACCCGCCGCCGATGTTCGGCAATG
>CAKZKB010000550.1 GCA_937121005.1 uncultured cyanobacterium
TGACATTATCGGGCAACTTTGGCTGTGGAATCGCCAACACCAACTCGGCCCAGTTTTCGATTCTTCGACGGGGTTTCACCTTCCCAACGGGGCCGATCGCTCTCCCGATGCCGCCTGGATAAGCAACGAACGCTGGAATGCAATTCGTCCCGAAGAACGAGTCGGGTTTGCTCCCATTTGTCCCGATTTTGTGGTAGAATTGCGATCGCCTAGCGATAATTTACAGTTGTTGCAAGATAAGATGGGCGAATACCTGGCAAATGGCACTCGCCTAGGTTGGCTGGTCGATCGCCCCAATGGAACGGTGGAGATTTATCGGCGCGATCGACCTGTCGAAACCCGCGATCGCCCCTCAAGCCTATCGGGGGAAGATATCTTACCGGGCTTCGTTCTCGACTTGACAGACATTTGGGATTGAGGGGATCGACGATCGCTACTCAACGATAATACAACCGTCGCGAATCAAACCTTGGAGGCGATCGATCGCGGCAGTTTCCACGTCGGTGAAGGCTCGATATTGCTGCAAGGCGGCTAGTTGCTTGCGAATTAAAGGCGTAAGTTTGCCCAGTTGAATCGCACGTCGGACAATTCGGATAACCATAGTTTTAAAAAAAGGTTAAATAGACGCTTTACTTTAAGTGTTGTCCCGTTTTTATCAAAAAACTGCGATCGATATCGTCAAGATTCTGTGACTTCGATCTCCCAGGGCGCACTAGGTAAGTATAAATACTTGGGTTTTGGGGAGAAGGAGAGGTACTGGTGTAGGGGCGTTTCGCGAAACGCCCCTACTGGTCGCTGAAATGACTAGCGCGGTTTAATAAAGTGCGCCCACACTCCACCATCGTAACCGCAGGTTTGCAACAAATAGGCATTCGGATACAGCAATCGCCGCCCGTTCGTGTTCGCATATCCTGTTAGCGCGTCGCCCCAGGGATCGTGAACGATTAACCCGGAAGGGGTATAACCGATGACAGTAATAATATGCCCCGTTGCCGTAAATTCTCCGGCCAGAACCACCGGACGACGACTGGCTAGTTCGGCATCAATTTGAGCCCAATTGCGCGTCGTACTGAAGGTCGAATCGAATCCGTAGGCCTGAATCATCGCCGACAAAACATTGTGCACCACTTGCGAACCGACCCCGTAATGGGAAAAAACCCATTCGAGGAGTTCGTCTTCGAGTTGGCTGCTGTAACTGGGTCGCAAACCATGATAGTACAACACCATGGCGATCGCGGTGACATTACAGGTTGACCAATAGTAACGGGGATTGTCCCGTTGGGAAAAATAGGGTGCATTCAGTTCGATTTGACGCGGATAGGGATTAAATCCTCGCCCACCGCGCCGCATTTGAATGTGTCCCGGATAGAGATATCCAGTGTTGCCATATCCGGGTAATTCTTCGGTCAGCGTAGCTTTAATATGGCCGTCTTCTAAACTGTAACCCGCAACACCATAAATGCGCCCTAACGGTAGCGTGGCTTTCTCGTTGGCGTTGAGTCGCGATGCGTCAGTGGGGCGGCGTTTGAGGGCCGTAGTTTGCAAAATGGTCGCCGTTAGTGCGTCGGGATCGTAGAGGATTGTTTCCCCATCTTTACGCAGTTGAACGTGCCGCCAATAGACGTAACCCACGTTGCCAAATCCGGGCACCGACTCGGTAAGCGTGATGCGAAAATGTCCGGCGATCGAGGCATAACCTAGTACGCCAAAGGTTTGCCCCAGGCGCAACATGGCCTTTTGCGTGCTACCCAAATTCGACGAGTCTTCGGGTTTAAGTTTAATCCAAGTATCGCGGGTGACTAACATTTGCCCCGCCATGGGGACATCCGGCACGTCTTCGATATCGAAACGCAAGAGGTCGTTGCCTTTTTTAACTTGCACGTGGGGCTCGAAAATAAATCCAAAATCGCCAATAGGGGTAATGGGATTTGTCAGCGTTAATTTCAAATGACCGTCGATATAGCCGTAGGTTTTTACACCAAAAGTTTGCCCGCGTCGCAGCATGACTTTTTGATGGTCGCCGAGTTGAGAAGAATCGGTGGGCGCACTCTTAAAAAAGGTATCGCGCATCACTGTCAAATTGATGGCTTCCCCGGCATTGGGATCGGCAGTAATGGTGAGTTCGACAATGCGATCGCCCACCACTTCTCCGGCGGTATTGGTGGCCCGCACGCGCAACCATCGGGCCCCCGCTTGTTGGAATCCTTGTTGCAGGTTGACTTGCCAAGTTCCGGCGACGCGATCGACGCTGACAGGTAAAGAAAAGCGATCTTCAGCCACTACCGAAACCGTCGAAGCCCGCACCGGATCGAAGGTGCCGTTGAGAACTACAGCCCGCCCGACGGCAATTTCTGTGGGGCCGATATAGTCTAATGCTGGGGACAAGTTGATGGGCTTGTCGCCTTTTTCTAGTTGGACGAAATCGGGAAACAAGTAACCGCGATCGCCAAAGTTTGGCAAACTTTCAGTTAAATTAACTCGCAAATGTCCGGTTTCGACGGCATAGTTAGAAACACCATAAATGCGGCCGATGGGTAAGGTAATTTTATCGGCATCGGCCAGGCGCGACGAGTCGATGGGGCGCTTTTTTAACACCGTATTGCGGATCGGTGTCACTGTAATTGCTTCGCGATCGTATTCGATCGGGCCGTTTTCGTCTGCTAAAGCGACGTGCTGGTGAAACAGGAAACCGCTATTGCCAAAGCCAATTACAGGATTAGCAAATGTGACCCGAAAATGCCCGTCCGTGCAGGCATAACCGAGAACAGCAAACGTGCGCCCCGGCAACAAATCCAACTGTCCGAGTTCCGAAAGCACAGAAGAGTCTTCCGGCTTGCTTTTCAGTTTTGTTTTTTGTTTTATCCACAACAACCATCCCCCAGGAACGACCGGAGGTAACTCGTCTTTGTCGAAATAGAGGGCATCGTTCCCTACTGCGAGGCGGACGTGAGGGCGATAGAAATAGCCAAACTGACCCACCGATCCTAGAGGTTGGGTGAGTTCGACTTGAATGTGAGTCCCACTAACTCCGTAGCGTACCCCTTGTAGGACGGTTCCGGCTTCTAACTCCACTTTTTGGTCGCTTCCCAGGGTACTCGAACTGGCCGGAGAGGCTTTAAATACGGTGGGGCGGACGACGCGGACGCTGAGATCGTGGGCCGCCACCATGGGTTCGCTGTTGACAGTGACGTAAATGACGCGATCGCCGACAATTTTGCCAGCGCGATCGGTGCCCCGCAGTCGCAACCAGCGCACGCCCGGTTGGGTAAAGCCTTTGGGGAAGTCAATTTTCCAGGTGCGATCGGTGTCGTTAAGGGTGGCGGTGAGGGGAAACTTGTCTTCAACCAACACCGCGACTTGGGTGACGCGATCGGGATCGAAGCGACCCGTAATGGTAACGGGGCGATCGACGAGAACTTCGTAGGGGCCAGAATAAGTGAGAACGCTCATAGCGGGGCGTAACGTGGCAATTTCACTACAATAGCGTATCTGGGGACGAACAGATAGAGCGCGGCGATCTGCATTCTCGGGGCGCGAGTGCGGTTTGCATTTATCGCGTCTTTATGACACGCAGCGATCGACCCTTAAAAATCGAGATAGAATATGCACTTAAGCGTTTGCCATTTCCTAAAAATGGTATTCGCGTTTACCGTTTTTCTTTAAGGAACCACTGTCTTATGTCCTCAGTCACTTGGAACGACTCGCTCAAAATTGGTATTCCGCATATCGATCTTCAACACCAGCAACTCATCAATCAGATGGATAAGTTGGCTGGCGTTCTTGATGACAAGAACAAAACCAAAGAGGCGAAGCAAAAGGAAATCAAACAAGTGGTTAAGTTTTTGAATGGATACGTCAACATTCACTTCAACTATGAAGAAGGCTGCATGAACCTCTACGAGTGTCCCGTCGCCTGCGAAAATAAAAAATCTCACGAGCGCTTTCTGTCCAATTTTGAAGAAGTCAAAAGGATGCTCGATGCGGGCGATCTCGGCCCGATCCTGATGGAAAAGCTCGATCGCGATCTCATCCAATGGTTCGTCAACCACATTCGCCAAATCGACACCCAACTGCAAACCGCTATGGAGCGCAGAGGTGTGAAAAGGAAGTAAAATATTCGTAGTGTTGTCTCAATGCGATCGCCGTGAAATTCCTCAATGACAGTCTACTGCTTTTTTTGCGGCTCGCGCCGATCTTGGTTCTGATTGTTGCTTTAATCGAACCTAGTGCCGCCCTACCTATTTTTGTGGCGTTGATTGTCTTATCTCCTCTCATTATTATCAAGTTCGTCCAGCAGGCGATGAGCGATTTGGGCCGCGAACTCTATTCGACGCAAAAAGAGACTGTAAATTTTAATAGTTGGGATTACGTCCACTTCGATTGGGATGAAGACGAAGCTGAAATCGACAGCGAACCGATTCCCGAAGAGGCGCGATCGCATCTGTCTATGCTACGCTTATCTTACCCCTACACCGAAGAAGAACTCAACCGCGCCTACCGCCGTCGCGCCCGAGAAACCCATCCCGACGTACCCGGAGGTAGCGAATATTTATTCATTCGGGTTCGCGAGGCTTACGAAGCATTGAAACAGCAGTTACCAAAGGATGAAGGCAGAAGCATGAAGGATGAATGAGTTTTTGGTACTGGCGAGAAGCGATTCCAAAGATGGCGATTAATTTCATCCTTCATCATTAATCCTTTTTCTTTCTT
This sequence comes from uncultured cyanobacterium, assembly GCA_937121005.1. Classification (GTDB taxonomy): domain Bacteria; phylum Cyanobacteriota; class Cyanobacteriia; order Cyanobacteriales; family Geitlerinemataceae; genus CAKZKB01. Next base: position 4,711 of record CAKZKB010000550.1, read on the forward strand.
TGTGTTCTTTGTGTCTTTTTGGTTCTAAAAAAAGCATCATTTCAGCGCGATCGCCTTCAACGGACGATCGCAAAGTAATCGTCCTATCAAATAGATTCAGTACAAACACTGATATCTTGCGACGATTTCGCCTCAACTATCAACGTTATCCCGATAAATTACACAGAAAATCGAATCGGCGATCGCGTAAACCCACCGTGTCCGACAGCGATCGCTACCAATATGCGATCGCGATCGCGATCGTGGATCCTTGATTCTGTAAGATAGATAACACTTAACTCTATGACCTCTATCCAAAACTCAATGACTGTTTGTAAATCGAGCCCGGCGATCGCCTGCTCTCTATTGGTATGGCTGTCGATCGCCTACGCTCCAGCACGCGCTCAAATCGCTCCCGACAACACGATTCCCAGTCCTTCTTCAGTGACGACCGATCGCAATTCCTTCTTAATTGAAGGAGGAACGACAGCCGGAACGAATCTCTTCCACAGCTTTGAAAACTTTTCCGTTCCCACCGGAACCGAAGCCTTTTTTAACAATGCTGCCAATATTGACAACATTCTGACTCGCGTCACTGGCAGCAACATTTCCAACATCGATGGGTTAATTCGCGCCAACGGCACGGCTAACCTGTTTTTACTTAACCCCAACGGCATCGTTTTCGGCCCCAACGCTCGCCTGGACATTGGCGGTTCCTTTTTCGGCACGACGGCTAGCAGTATTCTCTTCAACGACGGTGTAGAATTCAGTGCTAGCGATCCGGAAGCATCTCCCCTGCTTACCATCAGCGTTCCGGTGGGATTGCAATTTGCTTCCCCAGCAGCCTCAATTCGTGTCGAAGGTGTCGATCGCGAGTTGGCCGATCCCGTGATGTTGACTCCCGTGATGTCGATGGCGGATGCAGAGAACAACGAAGCGGCTTTGGAAGTGAAACCCGATCGCACCCTGGCTCTAGTGGGGGGTAGCCTCACCTTAGATAGCGCTCAACTCACTGTCTCCGACGGACGCATCGAATTAGGAGCCGTAGAAACCGGAAACGTGGGTCTTCATTCCGTCCCCACTGGCTGGAGCCTAGACTACAGCGACGCATCCAGTTTTGGGGATATTCAACTGTTAAACCAAGCATTTGCCACCATCGACGGTGCGGGTACGAGTTTCATGCAGGTTCGGGGTCGCACCATGGAAATCCGCGATGGGTCCGGGTTGGAGATGTGGCACTCGGGAGCGCAACCCGATGGTACTTTCACGGTGAACCTTAGCGATCGTCTGATTCTCAACGGCACGATTCCAGGGACTTCCATCGGATCGGTACTGCGAAGTTGGACTTTGGGAGCGGGTGACGGTGCGGATATTCACATTTCCGCTCGCCAGCTAGAAGTGACTGATGGTAGTGCCATTGCCACTGCCACGTTTGGAGAGGGTCGCGGCGGCGATCGACACATCCATGCTGCTGACTCAGTAGTCCTCGATGTCGTCACTCCCAGCGAAAGGTTCGTGCTTTCGACTATTTTTTCTACTGCGGCCGGGTTGGGAGAAGGGGGCAATATCGATTTAACAACCCAACGTTTGACGATCGGCAGGAATAGCAGTTTGTTCGCATCCAACGGCAACCTAGACGTTTCTTCCGAACTGACCGGATCGGCAGGAAATATCACCGTCAATGCCAGCGAGTCTGTGGAACTGACCGGTGCGCGTTCCGGTTCTAGCACCATTTTTAACAATACGCGCACTGGTGGCGATGGCGGTCAGCTAACCATCAACACGAGGCGGCTGAATGTACGAGATGGATTTATTGTCTCCACAGAAGCGTTCGGGCCGGGAGATGCCGGAAGCGTCATTGTAAATGCCTCCGAATCCGTGACCGTTACCGGGGAAAATAATTTTAATCCCAGCACGATTAGCGCCGGTGTAGTTTTGGTGAACGAGCTTTTCTTTCCAGGAGCATCCCCAGATCTTCTGATAGGGAATGCGGGTAGCATCACCATCAATTCTCCTGTGGTACGAGTTCTCGATGGCGGGGTAGTGCAAGCGGTCAACGATGGGATTGCCAATGGCGGTACGCTACAAATTAATGTCGATTCGATTCTTGTCAGTGATGGCGAACTGACAACCTCAACCGTTTCGGGAACTGGGGGGAACATCGTTCTCAATGTGGGAGATGCTACCATCTTGCGCCGAGGCGGGACGATCGCTGCGGAAGCGGGAGGGACGGGCGACGGGGGCAACGTTAGCGTCAATACTCAAACCCTCACGCTGTTAGAAAATAGTCGCATCCGTGCCGATGCAGTGGGAGGAAATGGAGGTAACATTCAAATTATGACGACAGGGATTTTTCTATTTCCCGATAGTGGCATTACTGCCAGTTCTCAATTCGGAGTTGATGGTCTAATTGAGATTACCAATCCCGATGTGGATTCGGCCGCAGGGCTGGTAGAATTAGACCGCAAGCCTTTAGATCCCGGCGATGAGGTCGCGACTGGATGTGCTTCCGCTCGTGGAAGTTCTTTCACCGTGACGGGCGGGGGAAATTTACAGGAAAATCCCTCCGAATTGTTGCGGGGAAGCACTGTTTGGGAGGATTTGCGTCCCCTAGAATTGGAGAGCGAATCCTCCACCTTTTTATCTCCCCAAATCGAGGAAACTGCCTCTGTGACCGAAGCCGATCGCTGGCAACAAAACCATCGCGGTGAAATTGAATTAGTAGCAACTGTCCCTGGCTTGACGAGCGTGGGAATTTCTACCCATTGTCGCTAGAATCGATCGTCGAAACAGCAGTTATAAAAGGATGAATGAGTTTTTGGTACTTGCGAGAAGCGATTCCAAAGATGGCGATTAATTTCATCCTTCATCATTAATCCTTTTTCTTCCTTTGTGTCCTTTGTGTCTTTGTGGTTCTAAAAAAAGCATCATTTCAGCGCGATCGCGCCAACAAACTGGCCATTTCTGCCAAGCGCACGAACTCAGCCCGATAGCCTTCTGCATCTTCGCCTTTGGCATCTTTAGCCAAGGCGATCGCCTCCTCAAAATCTAGATTACCACCATAGGGAGAGTTACGCAACAACATCCCAAACGCAGCAACGGCGGCGGTAAAGCGAAAGTCTTCCGAAGCCGCTTCCAAGCGCACGCCTTCGTCAATAACGGTTTGGGTTATTAACTGCGACTCCGTGCCTTCTGGCTGTTTGTAGCGCAATTTCACTTGCATCAGTTCGTCGTTATTATAAGCCTCCGGATCGACTTGGGTTTGTTGGTAAACCAGAGGATCGACATCGGGTAAATTAACTTCTGTCTCCACACCAACAGGAATGACTTCGTATAGCGCCGTTACCGAATGTCCCGATCCCAATTCTCCCGCATCTTTGGTATCGTCGTTGAAGTCGCGATCGCGCAACAAGCGATTTTCGTAACCAATGAGGCGATAAGCCGCAATTTCGGCCGGGTTAAATTCGACTTGCACCTTGACATCTTTAGCAATAGTCAGTAGCGTCCCTTTGAGTTCGGTGACGAGAACTTTCTTGGCTTCTAAGATGCTATCGATATAAGCATAATTGCCGTTACCTTTGTTGGCTAGCTGCTCCATTTTGCCATCTTGCAGGTTGCCAGTCCCAAAACCGAGAACCGTCAAAAATATGTTAGACTCGCGTTGCTGTTCGATGAGATTAACCAAACCCGACTGGCTGTAAACACCGATGTTAAAATCGCCATCTGTTGCCAAAATAACGCGGTTGTTTCCTCCTTCAATAAAGTTCTCTCGGGCCAGTTCGTAGGCTCGTTGGATGCCCTCACTTCCGGCGGTTCCACCTCCCGCTTGCAGGCGATTCAGCGCGGTAAGAATCTTATCTTTTTCGTTTCCGGGAGTCGAAGGTAAAACCACGCCCGACGCACCTGCATAGACGACAATGGCAACGCGATCGTTTTCAGTCAGTTCTTCAGCAAGCAAGCGAAACCCTTCTTTTAATAAAGGCAATTTATCCGAGTCATTCATGGAGCCGGAAACGTCAAGTAGAAAGACTAAATTGCTCGGAGGTAGTTCTTCCGTTTCGACATTTTTGCCTTGCAAACCGACGCGCACCAATTTATGAGCGCGATTCCAGGGGGCTTCCGAGACTTCAGTCGTAATAGAAAAGGGACGATCGCCCTCGGGTTGAGGATAGTTATAAGTAAAGTAGTTAATAAATTCTTCAATTCGCACTGCATCTGGCGGCGGCAAAGCACCATCGTTGATAAAGCGACGCGCGTTACTGTAGGAAGCCGAGTCTACATCGATCGCAAACGTAGAAAGAGGGCGATTTTGGACGGCTAAAAATGGGTTTTCTTCAATGGGGTTATAGTCTTCTCCAGAAGTATCGAGGGCGATCGGTTCGTCCTCTTCTTCCGGTTGAAGATTTCCTTTCAGGTTATCGGCGGCGGCTGTCGGTGCTTCGGTTTCGGTGGCAATTTGGGGTGCAGCTTCTCCCGATTCTTCTGTCATCATTATCGAGCGATCGTCGCTGTTACCACAAGCTGTTAAAATGGCGATCGCGAACAGAGCGATCGTCGCCGAAAGGGAGGTTTTGGTTAAGTTGTTCACGATCGTCTCTCCGGTGGGGTACGCATCAGTTATAGCATGGGATTGGCGAGGCGATCGTTCCGTTACCAAAATTGAAACCGTCGCTGCGCTCCAATTAAAAATTAAAAATTTAGAAACCCAGTTTGTGCTAGACTACCTGAATAGTTACTCTAATTCAAAATTCAGAATTGAACGATCGCCGGCTATCTGTTAAAATGATGTCAGGCTTAAGCCCTAAACTGTCGAGGTCGAAATGCACCTAATTCTCGATCCCTTGCAATACGAATTCGTTCGCAATGCGATCGTCGTTGGTATTTTGACTGGCATTCTCTGTCCAATCGTCGGGGCTTATTTAGTAGTACAGCGTATCGCCTTTCTCGGTGATGTAGTTGCTCATGCAGTGATTCCCGGTGTCGCTTTGTCCTTCTTTTGGAAAATCGATATTCTCTTTGGAGCCTTCGTTTCTGGACTGTTGAGTACCGCCGTCATCTCTTTTCTTCGCGATCGCGCTCGCGTCAAAGTTGATTCAGCGATGATGCTGACCTTTTCCAGTTTCTTCGCCCTGGGAATTTTACTGATTAGCGTTCTCGATACCAATATTGACTTAGAAAGTTTGCTGTTTGGCGATATTTTAGGTGTCGTCGCTGGCGACATTTGGCGCACGGCGATCGTGGCCGCGATCGCGATCGCTTTCGTAAAAATATTTTACAAACCCTTATTATTCTACACCTTCGATCCCCTAGGGGCAAAAGCAATGGGAATACCTGTCAATGCTCTTTCCTTTGGTTTAATGGCGATGTTGACCCTGACGATTATTGCCAGTATGCAAACAGTGGGCGTAATTTTAGTCATTTCGCTGTTAATTGGCCCCAGCGTGACTGCCTATTTATTTGTTAAAGAATTACATTGGATGATGTCTTTGGGATCTCTATTGGGAGCGACGAGTGTAGTTGCAGGTATTTATCTCAGCTACTTTTGGAACTGGCCCTCGGGTCCGACGATCGTCCTGGTCAGTTTTTGCTTGTTTCTCGCTGGCGTTGGCGTAAAAAAAGCCAAGCAGTTAAATCATTAAAAACTAGAAAAATTGGCTCGGTTGCATAGATCGAGGGCCGTTTTCGTCATTCCCTCTTTAGATAGAGATCGCCCTCAATCTAAAGAAAGATTTTTGGAGCGCGATCGCTTCTAGAAAAAGAAGGATGTACTTTTTTGTAAAATCTGCTTTACTAGAAAGTATGTAAAGCACTATAGCATTGAGAGGAAAAACTCCATGGCTTTTGATAATGTAGACACTTTGCCGAATGAAGTCAAAGAGCAATTGCCTTACGGCGCTCAAACCATTTTTATGACTGCATTTAACAGTGCAAACTCCGACGGTATGAGCGAAGACGGAGCCATGCAAGTGGCTTGGAATTCCGTGAAAACCGAATACGAACCGAGCGATAATGGCGGTCAGTGGCGACGCATTCGTGAAGGTGGAACTCGTGCCATTCCGACCGCGACTATGCCCCAAGCCTAGGACGTTTGCGCCGTTGACAGCAAGTGTAGGATCGGGAAAATTTTCCTGTCTGGGGCGCACTCAGTGCGCCCTTACAACTTGCTCGATTTTGAATGTTGCGCTAGGATAGATGGCAACAGGCAACTGTATTAGAAGAACAAAATAAAAAGTATGGTTTACGAGACGATCGACGCGCTACCGCAAGACTTAAAAAACAAACTTCCGGCGGGAGCATTGGAAACATTTTTAGCAGCTTGTAACCAAGCCGCAGCCAAAGGAAAACAACAAGAAGAAGCCCACAAAATTGGATGGGAAGCGGTGCAGCGCGACTACGAACAAGGCACGGACGGTAAGTGGCGCTATCACACAGCACTGCCTTACGAAGCACCTGAAGGACGACCGCCCGTGCTATAATTGCAATGACGATCGGAATCGATCTATAGAATGCTACAATATAAGGATTCAGGTATGCTAGGCTAAACGGGTGTAGAAACCCGGTTTCTCGCTTAT
>CAKZKB010000551.1 GCA_937121005.1 uncultured cyanobacterium
GGCCAGGCGCGGTTCCAGGCGATCGAGTAAGGCATTGGTGTCGGCCCCGGCGGACTCGAAACACTCGGGGGGCAAGGGATCGGCCGCAAACTGGATGGCTTTCACCTGGCCGTTACCAATGCCAATAATTAGGACTTCTTTTTGCGGATCGTGGTGGTCGGCGACTCCCATCAATTCGCGCAACAGGTTGTCGGCATTGCGGTTGAGGGTTTCGAGGGCCGGGCGATCGCAGACGATAAAATGGGGCTGAGGCTGCATATCGATGCCCAAAAATTTGCCCTCTTCCCCGTCTTCCGTCCACTGCAAGTGCAGGCCCCAGGACAGGGCAGCCACGTCTTGCAAGTTGTCGCGCACGAAGCGATCGATCTGATAGCGCCAGCGATCGGCTTCGGAGTTAAGGGTCGCAGAGTTGGACATCATAGCAATTTTACCGTGAGATTTAGTCGCTATCGCCGATAATTTCGGGTTGGGTCAGTTCGTCGGACATTTCCACGATCGCCCGGAGAACGGGTTTCATCATCGGATCTTCGTAGGACTCAAAATCCTCGTAGCGGCGGCGTTTGGCCCGGTTGGCCACTTGCACGACGATCCGATAGCGGTTAGAAGCCGCCTCGATCAGATCTTCGGCCCGCCGCATCAGGTGAGTGGTATCGACAGCATTCCGTTTGGACATAAATACAACGAGAAACGAGCAATAGACTATAATTCTAACAGATATACTTGGTTTCCCCCTCGTAGCGTCCCTCCGGGGCGCTACGCACACTCGGAGGCTCCGCCTCCAGAATACATGAGGCAGAGCCTCTAGAATAGCATTCCCACCGCAGAGCCAGGGAACGAGGGGAACGAGGGGACGGAAGGGGGATCCTTACAATAATATTCGATAATTACCTGAATACTCAGATCTTAACAGGGATTGACAATAATCTATTTTGTTAGCATTGTCCGCACGCCATCCCAAGTGTCTGGCGGTGGCGTTTGTAAGTATTGACGCGATCGCTCTAAATGGAGGTTGACGGCGCGATCGTCGGGACGCAGCAATTGCGCTGCTTCAAAACAGTCGATCGCCTGCTCGAAATCGCGCTGCAAAAAGTCCTGTCTCCCGATTTCGTAGAGCTTCATAAATTTTAGCATTTCCCGTGACAGAGACGCGGCGCGATCGCCAATCAGTTCGTAGATATTTACGGCTTGCTGTTTGCCTTTGACGCGAATTTTATCTAACTCGCGTACCCACAGGCGATCGCCGCAAAGATTGTAAGTTTGCTCGCTAATAATAATATCGCAGCCGTATTCTTTTGTCAAGCTCTCCAAGCGAGCGCTTAAATTGACTCCATCGCCAATCACCGTATAGTCCATGCGCTTTTGAGAGCCAATATTTCCCGATACTACTTCCCCCGATCCGATGCCGATGCCAATGCGAATTTCCGGTTGGTTGTCGATGACTCGTTTGCGGTTAAATTCTTCTAAACGGCGGCGCATATCCAATGCCGATCGCACCGCCATCCAAGCATGATTTTCCGTTAGCGGTAGCGGCGCGCCGAACACTGCCATCAACGCATCGCCAATAAATTTATCTAACGTTCCTTCGTGGTTGAACACGGCTTCGACCATGGTTTCAAAATACTGATTGAGAAGCGTCACCACCTCCGACGCGCCTAAATTTTCTGTTAGCGTCGTGTAACCGCGAATATCAGAAAATAAAATCGTCACTTCCTTGCGTTCTCCCACCATCAACGCATCTTCTCCCAACGCCATCACCCGTTCGGCGACACCGGGTGTCATGTAGCGATACATGGTGGTTTTCATGCGCTTTTCGCGACTGATATCTTCGAGAACAACTAAACCGCCGCGCACGCCACCTTCGGGATTTGTGAGGGGAGTTAGGGTTAAATTGAGGCTGCGTTCGATGGTTTTAACCCGCGCTTCGGGAATCGGAAACGCCCGAACGCGATCGCTTTCGGCGGCTGTTTCTCCCCAGGGTAAGTAATGAGTCGGATCGTCGCGATCGCGAACTGCAAGAACGCAGTATCCCTCGCTATGACTAGCATTTTCGCAACTCTCGTACAGGGAAACCGTCAAACTTTGTTCGGGAACGTATTGCCGCGATGCCGTTTCTAACACATCTTGGATGCGCGACTGCAAGCGATCGATGGCGACAATCTCCCAAACAAAACGTCCGGTTAACTGTTGTTCCCAAAGCTGAATATTTTCTTTAGCGCGATCGCCTTGCACCGGACAACCGAGTAATGCCAGCGCCGCCTCGTTAATGGTGACGATTCGTCCTTCCATGTCTGTAGAAATCACAGCGTCGGAAAGGCTTTGCAAAACATCTTTTTGATATTGCTTTTCTTGGCTGACACTTTGAAACAGTCGGGCATTTTCCAGGGCGATTCCCGACTGAATATTAAAGGCTTTCATGAAAAATTCGTCGGAAGTCGAAAAGCTACCCTTCTTTTTATTAATCAGTTGGGTGACACCAATCAATTCGCCTTCCGAGTTAAAAACAGGCATACATAAAATATTGCGAGTCCGATATCCCGTGCGCTTGTCCGTCGAAGGATCGAAACGCGGATCGAGATAGGCATCGGGAATGTTGAGAGGCTGCCCGGTAGAAGCCACGTACCCGGCAATTCCCTTGTTACTCGGAATGCGAATTTCAATGGTTTCTTTACCGTCAGCAGTCGTTACCTTTGTCCACAATTCCCCCGTATCTTTTTCTAGGAGAAACAACGTACTGCGATCGGCTTGCAGCAAATCTCTGGCTCGATCCATCACTGCCCGCAATGTCGTTTCTAAGTCCAAACTTTGCCCGAGTAATGTTGTCGCTTCTAGCAGTGCGGATACACCTCTTTGATTGCGGGCGGCGGTATAAAACGCCTGACAGCTTTCGAGAATAATGCCGATGGAACTCGCAAAAGAATTAAATTCTTGTTCGTCAGTTTCACTGAAGGGAACGCCATTGAGTTTGTCGATGGTTTGTACCACCGCTACCACTTTGTCCGGGGTTTTGCTACTAAAAATCGGGACGCACATTAAAGAATTCGCCGGGCCGTTAATATTGCGATCGACCTCGCGATCGAATGCCGGATGCGTGCTAGGATGGTCAGTACGGATCGGTTTGCCCGTTTGGGCGACGCGCCCCAAAATCCCGAAGCGATCGGGAACGCAAATTTCGATGGTTTCTCCGTCGTCTCGCATCACTTTCGATCGCAGTTGATGCTTGCGATCGTCCGCCAAAAAGACGATCGCCCGTTCCACTTGCAAAATTTGCTCGATTTTAAGGGTGAACCCGTCGAGTAATTCGTCTAAAATGACCTCGATATCGGCACGATCGATCAGATCGATGGCTCGTAAATATTGTTGGAACTCGGCTGTGATAAAATCGAGCAAGCAAACGAATTCGGGAACCGCCATGTCCTTGACGCGACGCGCCAACTTTCCCATGCGATCGCGTTCGGTTAACCCGGCTAAAACACTACCCGTTCCAGAAAATGTCATGTGAAAAAACGCACCGACGCGATCGCCCTTTGGTAAGGACGATCGGCCGCAATCTACGAGAGAGTGGTAACGTTGGCTTTAGTGTGCCGAACCGTTCCCGTGATACTTGTCAGTGTCGTAAAAACCGTTGCGAGTCCCGAAAAACAAGCACAGCAGGCCAAATACAGGGGCAACAGCCAGGATCAGGAGTTTAATATCCATAAGCGGACGATCGCGGGTAAGGGTTTACTTTACTTTATCTCGATCCGTGAATTTCAGCAACCCGAGCGAGAGGTAGAGGAGGGGGAGAGGGGGAGACAAGGGGACAAGGGGAAGAAAGATAATCAGTAGTGTCCAGTTAAAACCTCATATCAGATTCAGTAGAACAGTTACGGTATTTGTAGGGGTGAAGCATTCACCATGCTTAGTTATCGATAGAATCGCTCATTAACTTATGTGAATGCTTCGCCCGCCCTGGCGATCGGGTTGTAGCATTGATTAACCGGATTTCATATCATACCTCAAGTCTGAAGTTCTTCGTTGTTCGTTGCTCGTTGTTGCGTTGATGCGTTGAAATTATACATTGGATCGGAACAAAATTACATCGCCATCTTGTACCACGTAGTCTTTTCCTTCACTGCGTAGCAAGCCTTTTTCTTTAGCTGCGTTCATCGATCCCGACTCGACTAAATCTTGATAGGCGATCGTCTCCGCGCGAATAAAACCGCGTTCAAAATCGCTATGAATTACCCCGGCTGCTTGCGGGGCCAGCATTCCGGCGCGAATCGTCCAGGCCCGACTTTCTTTCGGCCCGGTTGTCAGAAACGTCCGCAGTCCTAGCAAGTCATAAGTCGCCCGGATCAGCGATCGCAAACCGCCTTCGGAGACCCCTAACGATTCTAAGAAATCTTGACGTTCGTCTTCGGGCAATTCGATCAGTTCCGACTCGACTTGCGCCGAAACGATGACAACTTGGGCCGCTTCGTTTTTGGCAATGTTTTTTACTTGTTCGACCCAATCGTTCCCTTCGGCTAAGTCATCTTCGGAAACATTGGCCGCATAGATAATCGGTTTGGCACTCAACAATTGTAAGTGTACGACGGCTTCGGCTTCCTCTTCCGGGAGTTCGATTTGGCGTACAGACTTGCCTTCGTTTAAACCAGCAATTAACTTCTCGATCGCGCTAACTTCTACTTGCGCGTCTTTGTTGCTGCGGGCCTGTTTGCGGGTGCGATCGATCCGCCGTTCGAGTTGTTCTAAATCGGACAACCCCAACTCTAAGTTAATCACTTCGATATCTCGTACCGGATCGACAGAACCGGAAACGTGAATGATATCATCGTCGTCAAAACAACGCACCACATGGACGATCGCGTCTACTTCGCGAATGTTAGCGAGAAACTGATTTCCCAACCCTTCTCCTTTACTGGCCCCTTTTACCAGTCCAGCGATATCTACAAATTCGATGCGAGTGGGGACGATCTGTTCGGAAGCGGAGATTTTCGCCAAGGCGTTCAGGCGATCGTCGGGAACCGCCACCACCCCGACGTTGGGTTCGATGGTACAAAAGGGGAAGTTGGCCGCTTGGGCCTTGGCGTTGGCCACGAGGGCGTTAAATAGGGTAGACTTGCCAACGTTGGGCAATCCGACGATTCCGGCTTTGAGCATAATAGGGGACGATGGCGCTGTGCTTCCGAGTAATTGTATCTTAGTGTAACGCGCTGCAAGATGCCAGGGGAAGGCGCACCGGATTCTAACTTCGCGTCGGGGTTGCTAACTTTATCCGATTATTGTACAATAAAATAAAACTGTAGCCCGATCCGGAAGTGTTAACAAATGTGTATGACCGCTAGGCTGGAGACGGGTGAGGGTGTTACGATCTTCAACATTCCAGTAACGTTCTTGTCGCCTCATGGATGAAAACGCTCGCAAGGAAGAGTTTAGCTATGCCTACATCAAAGCCATTGCTGCGGTTGCCGGTTACACGGTAGATGTAACCAACAGACAGATTGATAATGCTGGCATCGATATTATCATACGACCCCCAGAAGATGAAGATACGGAAATTAGTAATATGATAGCAGACCCAAGAATCGAGGCTCAAGTGAAGTGTACGGCTGCTGATATCGTCAAAGAGAAAGATATACGATTTCCGTTGCCGATAAAAAACTACAATAAGTTAAGAGACCCTAATGTATTAGTTTCTAGAGTATTGATTGTTGTTTTAGTTCCAAAGGAGGTCGATCGCTGGCTGAGTATTTCCGAAAATGAAACCCTTTTTAAAGGTACAGCTTACTGGATTTCATTGAAAAACAGAGAGAGTGTTAAAAATTTAACGAGCATCACCATTCCGATCCCTAGAGAAAACATCCTGACGGTTGAAGCACTAAAAGAAGCAATTGCAAAAGTTGCGAGGTTAGAAGAGTTATGAATGTATCTGAAAGCACACTGCGATCGTTATATGCTACAGAACCTAAAGCCATCGCCGCTTACCTTGATGGCAATGGTTGGGAGAAGCGTGGCGATTATAAGGGTTTGGCTTCTATTTGGAGTTTGACAACTTCGGCGCGAGAATTTACTATCCTCTTACCCCATAGTTCTGACTTGACAGGTTACGAAAATCGACTTTACGAAATTCTTCTCATTTTGGAGAAAGTGGAAAATCGTCCTGGAAGTGAAATTGTGGAAAGTCTCCGCAGTTCGAGTCAGGTTGCTCGGGAAATGCAACGCGAAATCGTCAGTATCAGGCTTCAGTCGCATTACGAAGAGAAGCAGCACGAGATTCCAGCTAAGCATTTAGCTGACATTTTGAAACATACGCAAGAGGTTTTTGACGCGATCGGCCAAGTTGAAGCGGGTAGAGCTTCTCCATACGGACAAATACAAAGAGAGATAACAGAAAGAACTAAACTTTCTGTTGTCAATACGTTTAAGGGATCGTTTGGATTGCGTCTATCTAACGTACCACCTAGCTCGGAGCAACTGAATTGGTTGGAAGAGCCTCTGTTTACACGATCCGCAAAAAAGTTTTTGAAGTTGCTAAATACTAGCGATTTAAATAAAAGACAAGAACTTGTCGATTTGCTTTTTGCCCTTCAGCAAAGAGCAACTTCTCGCTATCGCAAATTGCTTTTGTCTTTAATAGAGGCAGGAAAAAACTTTTCTGTGGAGTGGGCCTCTACCGAACCAGAAAATTGTGGTTCGGCATTGCTTCCCTTTGAAAGTTTAGCCGATCTTGTCGATCTGATTGAAGAGATAGACACCGAACTTCCAGAGGAGTATGAAGTCATCGGAACTCTTATTTCCGTTGCTGTAGAGTCAGGACAATTTACACTCAAAGAAATTGGAGAGCAAAATCGCTACTCTGGAAGAATAAGCGAAGACTTACTCGCTCGATCTCAAGAGGAGTTTGAATTTAAACTTCCTCGAAAATATTATGCTAGAATACGAGAAGTCAATTCTGTTTCTCCAGCTACAGGAGAGCGAAAAACAGAATACACGCTTTTGGATTTGAGACCCTATCCCTAACCGCTTCGGGATCTAATCAAACAAGCGATCGATCGCGCAACTAAACTCCGTCCTGAAAGAAACCGGGTTTCTTATTTCGATGCTATCTTTCAATTCTACCCCCTCTCCCTTTCTCCCCCTCCCCCTTTCTCCCTTCTCCCCCTCTTCCGCTAGAATATCGGATACACGCATATTCCCCCGCTCATGGGTAACACATTCGGACAACTCTTTCGCATTACCACATTTGGCGAGTCGCACGGCGGCGGTGTCGGCGTAGTCGTCGATGGCTGTCCGCCGCAATTGCCACTGTGCGAAGCGGATATCCAAAAAGAACTCGATCGCCGCCGTCCCGGCCAAAGTAAAATTACCACGCCACGCCGGGAAACCGATACCTGCGAAATTCTGTCCGGCGTCTTTCAGGGCCAAACCCTGGGCACCCCGATCGCCATCATGGTGCGCAACAAAGACACGCGCCCCCAGGACTACAGCGAGATGGCGACCACCTATCGCCCCTCCCACGCCGATGCCACCTACGATGCCAAATTCGGATTTAGAAACTGGCAAGGTGGGGGACGATCGTCGGCACGCGAAACCATCGGCCGAGTCGCTGCTGGCGCGATCGCCAAAAAAATCCTCCACCATACCGCTAACGTAGAGATTATCGGCTACGTGAAGCGCATTCACACCCTCGAAGCGATCGTCGATGTCAATACCGTCACCATGGCAGCCGTCGAAAGCAACATCGTCCGTTCCCCGGATCCCGAATTTGCCGAAAAAGCGATCGACCTCATCGACAATATTCGCCGCCAAGGAGACTCCCTCGGCGGTGTCGTCGAATGCGTGGCTCGCAACGTCCCCCCTGGCTTGGGGAACCCCGTATTTGATAAACTTGAAGCCGAGCTTGCCAAAGCCGTGATGTCCCTCCCCGCCTGTAAGGGGTTCGAGATCGGATCGGGGTTTGCTGGCGTGTTACTCACTGGAAGCGAACACAACGACGAATTCTATCCCGAGGGCGATCGCGTTCGTACCCGCACCAACTATTCCGGTGGTATCCAGGGTGGCATTGCCAACGGCGAAAACATTATCCTGCGGGCAGCATTCAAACCGACTGCTACAATTCGGAAAGAGCAAAATACCGTCACCCGCGACAAGCAGCCGACGGTACTGGCTGCCAAAGGACGGCACGATCCCTGCGTGGTGCCTCGCGCCGTTCCCATGGTCGAAGCCATGGTCGCCCTTGTGTTGTGCGATCGCCTATTATGCCATCAGGGTCAGTGCCAGACGATCGCCGCCCCAAATTAAAGACGATTGCCACAACAAGATGCCAACTTCCCCGATGGGAGGTTAGGATCTAAGTACGATCTCGCAGGCGAGTCGCGATCGCCATCGGGCGATCCCCTCTATGAGTCGCGATCGAGTTCCATTACGCTGTCCCCCAAAGTCTTCTATGGAAACTAGCCCTTCCTCTGAATTTCTCGTCCAGTTCTGGGGTGTTCGCGGCAGCATTCCCACTCCAGGTAAAAGCACCGTCCGCTATGGGGGGAACACCTCTTGCGTCGAAATTCGTGCCGATGGCAAACGTTTGATTTTCGATGGCGGTACGGGTTTGCAACGGCTTGGTAAAGATTTGATGAAGCAGTTGCCCGAGGACACCTATCTATTTTTCACCCACTACCACTGGGATCACATCCAAGGTTTGCCCTTTTTCCATCCCGCTTTTGTGAAAGGGCATCGCGTTCACGTTCGGGGTGCTGTTCCCGATAACGGCGGTTCCCTAGAAAAGCATTTTATCGAGCGCGTTTTGCACCCCAATTCTCCCATTCCTTTAGCGGGGATGAAAGCCGATTTTAAGTTTCACGATATTGTCTGCGGCGAAACCATCGAAGTTGACAATCTGATCGTGCAAACGGGACATCTCAACCATCCCAACGGGGCTATGGGATACAGAGTCAATTGGAACGGGCATTCAGTATTTTACTGCACGGATACGGAACATTTTCCCGATCGCGTTGATGAAAACGTCCTCGAATTGGCGCAAGGTGTAGACATCCTGATCTACGATGCCATGTACACGGACGAGGAGTATCACAATCCCAAATCGCCAAAAATTGGTTGGGGTCATTCCACTTGGCAAGAAGGGATTAAAGTTGCCAAGGAAGCGGGTGTAAAGTTGTTGGTGATTTTCCACCACGAACCCAACCACTCTGACGATTTTCTCGACGAATTGGCCGAACAAGTCAAAGCTGAATTTCCCAATTCAGTCTTAGCAAAAGAGGGGTTAGCCATTCCCGTGATGGGGTCACTTCAGTAGTAGGGTGGGCATTGCCCACCCTAACAATAACAACGTGCTTAGTTTGAGGAAAAATTAGGGTTTCCATCGGTTTTCTATGGCACGGCGAAACAACCCCGCCGGGTTGCGAACTAAGCCGTTTCGCATATTTTTTCGGGCAACTGCGATCGCGTTTAGCACGACTTCTGGGGGAGAGTTCAGCACTAGCATTTCTAGGCTAGAGTTGATGGGAATTCCGGCAGCTTTGGCTTCGGCGAGTAACGAAGTTGTCGCCGTTTCGGGGTTGGAGTGGGTGGCGGTGTTGTCGAGATCGAGAATGTTGTCAAGGCGTACAAGGTGTTCCCCACCGCGATCGGGTGCGAGTCGAGTTGTGGTGGAGAGGTAAAGGTTGACTTGGCGTAGTTTTTCGAGTTGCAGATCGGTCATATCAATTTTAGATTTTGGATTTTGGATTTTGGATTGACCTCGAACTGAAGCCGGAGGCTTGGATATAGCGAACGGGTTTTCCTTATCCCGAATGAATTCGGGGGCTGTATCTGCGATATTCTTGGTCATTTGGTTTTCTCCTGCTGTTTGTCTGTCTATTTGCAATTATCTCGATGCGATCGCGTCAATGCCAGGGAACTTCGGTGACTTATGGAGAAACTTAAGGACGATCGCGCCATTTGTGCCAAAACCCAGTTCTGGAGGGCGATCGCGGCATTTTCAGCATCGGGGATGCCAGAATGGGAAACATGGCTTAAAATGGAGGAAATGCTGATTAAGTTACCGATTGGGTTCTTAAGTTACCGATCGGCGGCTTAAGTTACCGACAGAAAGTTATGGCCAAGCGACAACGAGGTTATATTCTGAGCGATCGCGGCTCGCAGAAGCTACAGGCGGCGAAGCAGGCGTGGGAAGAGGAACGCGATCGGCGTTGTACTCAGGAAGTGATGCAAGAAGCGTCTGGCTTGAGTACCAAAACAATTAGCAAAATTTTCGATCGTGCTGGACGTGCCGATTTTAGCCGTATTGAGGATCTTTTCAAAATGTTCGATCTGGATTTGCAAGATGAGGATTTGACACGAGAAGAGGACGATCGAGGCAATGTCGGGCAAGAACTTATGGAGTTTGCGTTAGATTTCTTATCGAAAAGCGAATTTAATGAATCATTTTCTTGCGATCGTGTTGGTCAACTAGCCTCATTTATGACCAATTACCGAGAAAAAATCCTTATTTTGGAAGAAAAAAATTGTAGTTTAAATATTTATATTCATTATTATTTCCTTAAAGACGATATACTTATAAAGCTCCAATATAAGATTCTTGTTAAACCTCAAGAATTAGAGTCTGATTCTTACAGTCCTACTCCCACAACTTTAAATAGTTATATATGGATCTCTCCATCTTTTGAAAAACAGTTTTTAGAGCAAATTAATCCTCCTTACAGCTATGCGTTTGTTAAAGATGATGTTAAAATAAACGGAACCGTTCATTTAAATGAAAAACTCATACCAAAAAGTAAGTTTAACTTGGATGAAGTTAGTGCAAACGGTAGTTATATTGCATTGAAGAAGCAAATTTATTTCCCAGATTTTTATTGCGCCTCTTTTGATTCAAAAGCGTTGCTGAAAGAATTTTTAGAGATTTTCTCTCAAAGAATTATGGACTACGGATTTAGTTTTATTGACTATGCCGCTGATATTGCTTTTATAAGAGAACAAAACAAGCGCTATGGCTAGCCAAAAATCATGACAACCTACCAAGATATTCGCCGCCAAATTGAAAAACTGCCTCCTGACGAACAACTGCGCTTGCTCGAAGATTTAGCAGGGATATTACGACGATCGCTCCCTCCCAAACCCAAACAGAGTATTATGGATCTCGAAGGTTTAGGGAAAGAGATCTGGCAAGGAATTGATGCTAAAGAGTATGTCGATCGCGAACGCAACTCATGGAATGGTTAAATCAGCTACAAGGGCGAATTGTTGGCTTAGATACTGCTCCGCTTATCTACTTTATCGAGCAGAATCCAGTCTACTCAAATATCGTTCGAGCCTTCTTTCAAAATCTCAGTCGGGGAGAATTTCACGTGGTTACGTCCACATTAACGCTGACCGAGGTGTTAATTCATCCTTTGCGATCGGGTAATATCGAACTTGCTCGACAGTATCGAGAGATCCTTTGCGATCGAGAAGATTTGGTCATTTTACCTGTTTCATCTGAAATTGCTGAAATTGCTGCCCGTTTGAGAGCAACCTACAACTGTCGAACTCCAGATGCAATTCAAATCGCCACTGCTATGAGTGCAGGTGCAGCGTTCTTTTTCACTAACGATACAGGTTTATCCACCATAACGGAGATTGAAATGTTGATTTTGGACGAACTTCGCGATCGCGTTTAGCAGCCGATCGCAGAGAGTCAGGGCCGAGGGTTTGGTATCGGGAGGCCGATCGAGCTACAATCTAAGAGAGCTTAACGAAACTTTACCAACCGCACCGCGAACAACTGCATGAGTAGAAGGGTGGGCAATGCCCACCCTACAAATGTGCGACTAAGTGGCGATCGCCAAAGCCTCGAACAAGCCATCTAAAGTATATTCGCTGGCTTCGATATCGACGCGATCGAAGTATTGACGGCAGGCTTGGGAGGTTTGCGGGCCAATAGAAGCAACGCGCAGTTTTTGTAAGTCAATGTTGCCCGCTTCTTGGACGAGACGCACGAAGTTTTTAACAGTTTTAGAACTGGCAAAAGTGACGATATCGACGCGGTTTTCTTGCAAGGCGACTAAGGCTTCTGGGGCGATCGCCTGGGGACAGCGAGACTCGTAAGCAGGGGCTTCAACGACGATCGCGCCTTTTTCTGTCAGTTCTTTGACTAACACATCTCGCCCTCCGGTTTCTACGCGGGGGAACAAAATCTGCTGTCCGGCGACGGGTTCGGGGAAGGTTTCGACTAAGGCATCGGCGACAAAATTGGGCGGAATAAAATCAGCCGTCAAGCCCCGTTTTCTTAGCACTTTCTCGGTTTTTTTACCGACGACGGCAATTTTGAGGTTCTCTAACTCGGCAAGGGTTTGACCGCGTTCTAAGAGGCGATCGCAAAAGAAATTCACCCCATTAGCAGAGGTTAAAATTAACCAATGGAATTCGCTAAGGCGATCGAGGGCCGTATCTAAGACCTGCCAACTCGAAGGCGGCCCAATTTCTAAAGCAGGCATCGAAATGGCGATCGCCTCGGCTGCTTGCAAGCGATCGAGAAAATCGCTCGATTGTTTTGCTGCCCGCGTCACGAGAATTGTTTGACCTTTCAGCATACCCAGCAACATTGAAAGCTACAGTTATTATAACTATTCAGGGGGTCAAGGCAAAAGAGAAGGATTGCGACCCAGTGTTCCCGATCTCGTCAAAGTTATCGAAGCGGCCAGATCCTCACTGCTCGATCGCCTTCACTGTGTCAATTAACGGAAGTGGAATAGCCGCGATCGCATCGACTGGCTGTCTGGATCTAGGGGTAGAATATAATAATACCATAGAGTTTTAAGTCGAGCAATGAGTTCTTGTAAGGGCAAAACACTAGCAAAACCAGCAGGCAACTCCTGCGATCGCCGTCCGCCTCAATCGAAAGAAAATACCCTCGCCGACTGGGTAGAAGAATATCTCAAAGATTACGGTAACTGTTATCAGAAAGAAGCGAAATGGTGGGGAGACAAAACCCTCGATTGGGATCGCGCCTTAGAAAGAGCTTGGTTGTCGCAGTGTCCGAATGGTAAAATGCACCCTCATCAATGCAACGTTGGTTACGCTAAGTTAGCGGAAGGATTGAAGGTGGCGCAGTCAGATAACATTCAAGCCGATTACTTTCAAACATTCGAGCAACTTTTTAATTGGGTTAAATCTG
Source organism: uncultured cyanobacterium (assembly GCA_937121005.1). Taxonomy (GTDB): domain Bacteria; phylum Cyanobacteriota; class Cyanobacteriia; order Cyanobacteriales; family Geitlerinemataceae; genus CAKZKB01. The sequence goes on from CAKZKB010000551.1 coordinate 13,151, forward strand.
TTACCGGGCCGATTTGTCGTCTGGGAAAGATGACAACTTACGATGTTTCTTTGCGGTTGGGAATGTGGCTGGATTTGTATCCTACTGTGGTCTATCTTCATCGCGGAACAGCAGAGGGCGCTAAGAAATTTAACGTTAAGGGAGAAACTGCCCCTTTAAGCGCATTTCCGCCTGAAATTCAGAAACTCGAACCCATTCATGCTGAGAATTTCTTGTGCATCTACAAAGATTGTCTGTGACGATCGGCTCCGATCTTTTTCCTCCAGATCTAACAAAAGTAGAGTATAATGATACCATAAGATTGTTTGTAAGGATTCAGGTATGCTAGGCTAAACGGGTTTAGAAACCCGGTTTCTCGCTTATAGCCGGACAAAATTCGAGTTTCTCCCCTCAGAAACCGGGTTTCTCTGTACCACCTGAATACTTACGATTGTGTTAATGAAATCGCCATGAAACAAACCATTGCCTTCGCCTTACCGATCGTTTTCGCGATCGCCACCAGTACCAACGCCCAAACCCTGCCCGACGATCGCCCCACTCTCGATCGCGAAGAAATTGCTGCCGCTTGCGAGGGCGATCGTCTCGAAGATCTGCCCAACCCTTACAGCGATTTACCGCCCAATCATTGGGCTTACGATGCGGTTTTGCGCCTCACTTATTGCGTTTCCAGTACCGTTGAAGATCGTAATTTTGGAGAACTTAACCCACCCACTGAAGCAGAGATCTCTACCTTCTCCGACTGAGGCGCGATCGATAGACGATGGGGGAATCGCCGATCCGTCCGTCCCCCTGGCGCGATCGTCCTTTTTCGCGCCCCCCTTCATCAACAGCCCCCAGATCTGTTAATATCTGAGAGAATGTTAACAAAATGTCACGATCGACGCGCCATCCGCGTCGTTTAATTAAATTCGCATGAGTTCGATCTTGATTGTTGGTGCGACGGGAACCCTGGGCAGACAAATCGCCAAACGCGCGATCGACGAGGGACACTCGGTTCGCTGTCTGGTTCGCAGCTATCGCCGGGCCGCGTTCTTAAAAGAATGGGGGGCCGAACTGGTGGGTGGCGACTTGCTGTTCCCGGAAACCCTTCCCCCCGCCTTAGACGGAATGGACGCGGTTATCGATGCGGCCACGTCCCGACCGACGGATATGGCTGGCGTGCGCGAGGTAGACTGGGGTGGCAAAGTCTCTTTGATTCGGGCAACGATTGAAGCTGGGATCGATCGCTACATTTTCTTTTCTCCCTTGCAAGCGGCGGACTACCCGCAAGTACCGCTCATGGAAATTAAGCGCTGTACGGAGCAGTTTTTAGCCGAGTCCGGTCTAAATTATACCATTTTGCAGCCGAGTGGATTTATGCAGGGCATTATTCCCCAATACGCCATTCCCATTCTCGACAATCAAAGCGTATGGGTGACGAACAAAATGGCTCCGATCGCCTATATGGATACCCAGGATATCGCCAAATTTGCCGTCCGCGCCTTGGAACTTCCCGAAACCGAAAAGAAAGCCTTTCCCGTCGTCGGAACTCGGGCGTGGAGTGCTGAAGAAATCATCGCGTTGTGCGAGCGTTTGGGCGATCGCACGGCGAAAGTGACCCGCATTCCCATTTGGGTTTTGCGAGCCATGCGCCAGTTTTTGCTATTCTTTCAATGGGGACGAAATGCGGCCGATCGCCTCAGTTTTGCTGAAGTGGGAGCCAGCGGCCAACCCATCAGCGCCAATATGGACGAAACCTACAATACTTTCGGTTTCGATCCTCGGGAGACCACCTCTCTCGAATCTTACCTGCGCGAGTATTTCAGTTTGATTTTGAAAAAACTCAAGGAAATCGAATACCAAAAGCAAAAGGCCAAGCAGAAGAAGAAAAAGCGCTCTCCTTTTAAATCGGACAACTCTTAAGCGGGTGGCGATCGCTAATAAACATTAAACGAATTGATGACCGTGCGAAAGCGATCGCCGACTTTTTGCCAGCGTGTTTCGCTCGTAGAGACGTTCAGGGTAAAGAGTTTGTCCCGACGGACGATCGCGCTAGCGATATTGTGACGATCGCCGCTTGGCAGTTCCACCGCATATTCAAAAATATAGTAGGTTTTGCCGTCAGCTTCGCGAGTATGCGCGTCGAGAAGTTCGGCAACGCGATCGCCCTCGGTTTGCTTGGAAAGGCGATAACCGACTTCCGTCGGCGTGCCCAGATCGGCAATGGTTTTACCTTCGGGAACCGGAG
>CAKZKB010000552.1 GCA_937121005.1 uncultured cyanobacterium
GGACAATGGGGTGCGTCCGCTTGGTTTACAACCGGGCATTAGCGGCACGGACGGATTTGATCCTAGCGAACTTTAGGTCGAGTCCTCAAATTCTGAACTCTGAACTCTGAACTCTGAACTGGAGCCTAGCGACTGCTGCGATCGCTCCAAATAAATCCTCGCCACTGTATCCTCTGGAGTTTGCCGCAAGCATTCCTCAAACGATTGCGCCGCCTCAGCAAATTGTCCTAAATAATAATACACCAACGAGCGCTCGAATTCCGTGCGCGTTACCAATTTTCCCTCTCGCAACTCGGGCGGATCGGCATCAAAAACTTCAAACACTGACACCCGTTCCGACTTGCCTTTCACCTGAACGCGATCGATAGCGCGGATGCAATAGTGAGAGGCATCTTCAAGATTGTAAAAGGTTTCGTGACCGATGAGCAGAGAGAGTCCGTATTCTTTTGTTAATCCTTCAATGCGTGCCGCCAAATTCACCGCATCGCCGATGGCGGTACTGTCGAGGCGATACTGTCCGCCTACCGTTCCTAACACCAACTCTCCAGTGTTGATGCCGATACCAATTTTGACGATCGGGCGATCGGGACGGCCCCGAGTATAATTGTAGTCGTGCAAGCGATGTAGCATCGAAATCCCCGCCCGTACTGCATCGTCAGCACTGCCACCAAACAGCGCCATAATCGCATCGCCAATGTATTTGTCGATAAAGCCCCCATTTTCGATGATGGCGGGTTCCATTTGCGAGAGATAGCCGTTAATGAATTTAAAATTATCCTCCGGCTTCATGGTTTCTGACAAGCGAGTAAAATCGCGAATATCGGCAAAAACGATCGACATTTCCTTCTGCACCGATCGCCCCAAGGCAATCTCGGTGAGACTGTCGTATCCCAAAAAAGAGAGAAACTCATTCGGGACGAAACGCTGGGCTGCATCAGCCAGTTCTTGCTCGTTTTTCAAAGCCACTTCTAAACTGGTGTTGCTGTCGTAGAGTTCGCAGATCAACTTTTCCCGTTCGGCTTCGGCTTGCTTGCGATCGGTAATGTCTTGAAAAGCTCCGATCGCGTAAGTAATATCCCCGCGATCGTCGTAAATGGGTTTGCCCCACATTTCCACTGGAACCACGCGATCGCCTCTATGAATTTCTAAGTTGTCGGCGGTAGCAATTTCGCCATTGAGAGCGCGAGTGACAGGCAACCCTTCTGTGGGATAGAGGCGATCGCTTCCGGCGACACAAATGCGATAGGCTTGGGCAATGCGATCGACCGTGACATCGGGAAGCGGCCCTTGTCCGAGCAAACTTTGGGCCTTTTGATTGAGGTAAAATAAATAGCGAACGCTGGCATCGACCACCATAATCCCGACGGGCATGGCTTCGAGAAATTGGGTCAGGCGACTTTCGTTCCGGTTGAGTTGGGCAATGGAAGCCGCTTGTTCGCGGGTGAGGCGAGCCAATTCTCGGTTCATTTGCTCGAGGCGATCTTGCTGTTCGAGCAGCTTTTTTTGTTGGAAATAACTGTCGATGGCCTTTTCGATGGTCAGCCGCAAATCTTCTACTTCCCAGGGTTTGGAAATATAGCGGTAGAGGCGGGCATTGTTGATGGCGTGGCTGACGGCTTCGATATCCGCCTGTCCGGTGAGCATGATTTTGAGCGTCTCGGGGGAGAGCTCGTGTACGCGCTCGAGCAGGCGATCGCCGCGCAAACCGGGCATAATATAATCAGAAATGACCAGGGGAATCTCGCGATTTTCGGCGAGCAAGTCTTCAATGATTTTGAGGGCTTCGCGACCGTCCGTTGCCATGACGATGGCGTAGGTGCGACCCATCGATCGGCCCAGATGTCGCCGCAAACTCTCTAAAATTAAGGGTTCGTCATCGACGCAGAGAATAACGGGCTTACTCATAATTTTAGCGACAACCCAGACCGAGGGTAACGGCGCGAGTCCGGCAGCAAGTCGCTTTCTATTGTACCGCCATGCCTCAAAGATCTAGAATCAAAAGGAGTATCTCCCCCGCTCGTCGTGCCATGTTCCTGCGCTCTCCCCTATTTCGCACTTGGGCGTTGGTGTCCTTGCTGGCTAACGCTGTCGCGATCGCCACCATTGTGGTGTTGCTGTCCCGTCCGTCGCCAACCACGGCCGAGGGGCGATCGGGGGCGATCGCGAACGTTTCCTCCCGCCAAGCAGTACCCAAAGAACCCGAAGCGGGAGAACGCCACTATTTAGACTACGAGGAGTGGGTGGAGGTTCTAGAAAAAGAAGCCCGCGCCGTGGCCGAAAGCGAACCGAAACGGCTGGCGGTGTTGGCGGGAGACTCGATTACCTTATGGTTTCCCGATCGCCTGTTGAGTCCCGATCGCGTCTGGCTCAATCAAGGCATTTCTGGGGAAGTGTCCCAGGGGTTATTCGATCGCCTCTCGGTTCTCGACGAAACCGAACCGGAAACCGTATTTGTGATGATTGGGATTAACGATTTGCTGCGCGGTATTGACGACGAAACGGTCATCGAAAATCACCGCAAGATCGTCCGCGATATTCAACAATACCATCCCGAAACGCAAATTGTCATCCAGTCGATTTTACCCCACAGTGCCGAGGAGTCTACCTGGGAAGGGCGCGATCGCCTAGAAAATGTCCCCAACGATCGCATTCGCCGTCTCAACGATCGCTTAGAAGAACTCGCCGCCGCAGAAGGGGCGATCTATTTCGATTTGTATGCGTTTTTTGTAGACGAGGAGGGCAAGTTACCCATGGAGTTGAGTACCGATGGCTTGCACCTCAACGAAACCGGATATTGGGTGTGGAGAACGGCCCTGTTGCAGTTCGATCGCTTGGAGTTGGAGGCGCGGCGGTAGGACTGTAGGATCCCGTTCGGAGGCTGGCGACCGACGAACTCAACCCCATCGACATCTATTCTATTCGTCGGCGATCGCAAACTTTGGTAAAATCAACGGATGGCAACGCTGCTCCCTCGCACTCTATCTGCGATCGCGTACCGGATCCCGGAACGCTTGGCAGCGTTGGCTCGATCCCCTGGCAGGGAGTTTTAAGCATATTTTGAGGTTGCATAATGAGGTACCGTGCTATTGTTTCCGCGCTTTTAGCGCTGTGTTTGTGTGTTTTGTCCGCTTGCTCGAGCGAACCCGATTTGTCCGATCGCGCCAATCTGTCCTACATGGAAATGAAGGACACTGGCTTAGCCGGCTACTGTCCGACCATGGACGAAACGGCTCGCGGCTCTATTTCTCTCGATGCCGGCCAGTCCTATCGAATTACAGAATTGTGCTTGCAGCCCAATGACTACTTCGTCAAAGAAGAACCCAAAAGCGCTCGCAAAGAAGCTGAATTCGTCGCGGCTAAGTCCTTAACCCGCTATACCAGCAGCATCGAACAAGTGAGCGGCGATCTGATTCTTAACGGCGATGGCAGCTTGACTTTTGCAGAAAAAGACGGCATGGATTTCCAAGCCATCACCGTCCAGCTTCCCGGTGGGGAACAAGTTCCGTTTTTGTTCACCATTAAAAATTTAGTCGCCAACAGCCAACCGGGATTAAACAGCGTCAATACATCTACCAATTTAGAAGGCGATTACAAAGTGCCGTCTTATCGGGGTGCATCGTTCCTCGATCCCAAAGGTCGCGGGACAGCCACCGGATACGATAATGCCGTGGCCCTCCCGGCTTCGGCTGACGAAGAAGAGTTCGAGCGTGCCAACGTCAAGCGTACCGATACCCAAGAGGGACATATTGCTCTAAATGTCACCCAAGTCGATCCCTACACGGGCGAAATTGCGGGTATTTTCGAGTCCGAACAGGATTCGGCCACCGATTTAGGCGCTCACGATTCTTTGGAAGTCAAAGTGCGCGGAGTCTTTTACGGTCGCGTGGAACCGACAGCCTAATCGCTATTCTCGAAGGCGATCGCAGGGGAAACACTTCCCCCTCGGGCGCGATCGCCCTTCGGCTGCGGCGAACATCAAAAAAACCCGGTTCCAAATGGAAAACCGGGGGTCGGGAATCGCAAAAACGAATGGTGGGAAATTAGCGTCGTCGCAGCGCGATCGCGCCACCCAGGACTGCCAAGCCGAAAATGGCCGACGGTTCCGGGACGCTATTGGGAGGCTCAGTGACATCTAACAGGGCGATCGAGGCATCCATGGCCGCCGGCCCCGTCAGGCTCAAGGTGACTGCACCGACGTTGGTAAAGTCCGCATTCCCCGTGAAGTTAGCAAACTCAAAAAACTCTTGTTGGGGGGCGTTGATGGCCGAGTCGAAGGTGCGGGTGAGGGTCGAGAATAGGTTTTCGGCTGTATACACGGTAAACGCAACGGTCAAACCCGGCGAGTCAGCGGCCAGCAGTTGCAAGCCAAAGCGATCGAGCAGGCCGCCTTGGGTGAGGTCGATCCCCCCTAAGCCGGTGGCGTTGACAGCCGCCGAACCGTCGTTACCGTCCCAGGCGACGGTTAATTCGGAGATCACATTGTTATCGTTCGACCAGTCCAAGCGACCGTCGAATACCGTACCGCTTGCCGAGGCGAAGGGGGGAGCCGAGTTGAGAATCGAAATATTGAGGTCGCGGAAGCCGCCGAGAACGTCGCTACCTGCAAACGCTCCAGCTTCTTCAAAGTCCGAACCCGATCCGGTGGACTCGACGAACTGAAAGTCGGGAACGGTGGGAACGTCGAAGGTATCGACGCTGAGGGAGGCCGCCCGTGCCTCAACCGCTCCGATCGAGCCTGCTAGCGCCATTGCACCCAGCAGCGCGGCGGAAATGCGGTGCGATCGCGGCATTTCCAGGCGGGAAAATAAGGTATGGATCTGAGAAATCATGCGCTTTAATGGTTGGCTGTTTCGGTGGGGTCGTTGCGGCTGCACTCAGCACGCACAGGCCCGATTTGCCTTCTGAGGCCAGTGTATGAAGTCTCAACCCGCCGGGATTGATTTTGATGACGGCTGTGCCATTGGCATAACAACGAGCGTACAGAGTGGACGATCGCAATTGTGTCATATCAACGACCCGTTAAAAGTTAGCTGACCAACGTTTGACGATCGATCCGTCTACGCGATCGAAATCGTTAAGTGCAATAACTGTCCAAACGATTTTCATTTGCGCCATTTGGCAAACGCCGCCGCGACTTCTTTATCCCTGGTAAACTCGCCCGCATTGGCTTGACGCAAGCCTTCAGTAATATGAGAAATTTGCCAGTCGTAGGTTTCGAGGTAAGCGGCGATCGCCTCATTGAGAATATCATCGCGATCGCGCCTCCGAAGGCCGATCGACCCAGGTAAGGAAACGGGGTAAAATGGTAGCGATCGCGTAACAGGAGACAGCCACGATGCTATGCTGATTACAAAGTTGGAAGTGACTTGGTATCCTTCGAGTTGGGGAAACTGGCAGACGATCGACTATCCCAATCCAGACTGGGACACGATACAATTCTGGATCGAATGTTTGGACAGAGATGAGATTCCTTTTATTAACCTACTTATCGAACAGACACCTGGCGACGAAGGGGAATTCATCTTAGTAGTTGTGGGAGGCTATGGAGAATATTTATTCGAGTTTTACGATCGCGGCTACCTCTTATGCTACCGGGATGATTCTAGAAGTGACAGAGTTGTTAGCATCTGGAAGAGCGACCAGGGGTGTTTTGTAAGTGAAAAATATCTATGCAACGATATAGAGTTGGTTTTTATTATCGTTAGATACTTTGCAGAAACTGGAAAAGCGTTCCCCGGAGTGAATTGGACAGATGACTAAATCAGCAGCATCAAAAAATCTCGTCCTCGTCGGTGGCGGACACAGCCACGCGATCGTCCTGGAACTGTTCGCCAAAAAAGCATCGCCAGACGCAAATATTATCTTAATTTCCGATGTCGATCGCGCTCCCTATTCGGGAATGTTGCCGGGGCACGTCGCCGGATTTTATCGCTTTGAAGAATGCCATATCGATCTAAAACCCTTATGCGACGCAGCCGGAGCCAAATTTTACCGCGATCGCGCCATTGGGTTAGACTTAGAAAATAACCGCCTTCTCTGCGAAAATGGCGACCCGATTCCTTTTGATGTTCTCTCCCTTGACATTGGTAGTACGCCTGCCAAATCTTCTGTTCCGGGAGTAGAAGAGTACACCACGCCTGCTAAACCCGTCCCCAATTTTTTACAGCATTGGCAAAATATCCTCGATCGCGTTTCCAAGCATCCCGAAGAACCCATAGCGATCGCGATCGTCGGTGGTGGCGCAGGCGGCGTAGAACTCGCTTTTAACGCTCAAACTCGCATCCAAACCATTTTAGAACGAGCCGATCGGCCTCCTTCTAATCTTACCATACATTTGTTTCATCGCGGCTCGCAACTGATGGAAGGTCACGCACCACTGGTTCGCACAACCTTAGAACAGATACTGAGAAAGCGGGGGATCGACGTGCATTTAAATGAGAACGTTACCGCGATCGAACCGGGATGTACAATTCGCTGCGAGTCCGGTTTAGAAGTAGAAAGCGATCGCGTTTTTTGGGTGACGCAAGCCTCGTCTCCCGACTGGATCGCCAACTCAAAACTCGCTACCAGCGATGGTGGTTTTATCCTCATCGGCGAAACCCTACAATCTCTCTCGCACCCGCATATTTTCGCGGCTGGCGATATCGCCACCATGCAAAGCCATCCTCGACCGAAAGCGGGAGTTTTTGCCGTCCGTCAGGGACAACCTTTGTTTGAGAACTTGCGAAACAGTTTACAAAATAAAGCCCTTAAAACCTACATCCCGCAAAAGAATCTTTTAGCCCTCATTGGCACAGGAGACGAACGGGCGATCGCCTCTCGTGGTAACATTGGTTTCGGCCCTTGTGGGTTATTGTGGAAATGGAAAGATCGCATCGATCGCGATTTTATGCAACGATTTGAAATAGATAACCCCACCCCGTAGGGGCTAGGCATTCGCACAGATAAACGATCGGTTGTTGTGTAAAGTAACAGGGCGAATGCCTCGCCCTCCCCCGTAACGCGATCGCACAGATAAACGATCGGTTGTTGTGTAAAGTAACAGGGCGAATGCCTCGCCCTCCCCCGTAACGCATTCGCACAGATAAACGATCGGTTGTTGTATAAAGTAACAGGGCGAATGCCTCGCCCTCCCCGTCAACCGCTTCGCGGAATTAAAAATTAAAAATTAAAAATTTAGACCATAAGTCTAAAGCCAGGGGCTTGTTTGGTAAGTAATACCATTTTCCGAAAATAGCGTTACCCTTCAATTTGGGCGAACGCCGTTCTCCCCTACATCCCGATTCCAATCTGTTGCATTAATTCTGGAAATTGGTATAAGAGCATCTCGCTCCCAAAATTTCTCATAAAACTCATCCGAAAGAACGATGCAGGCTGCTAAAGTTTCCGTCTGAGGTTAGATTTACAAACGCCCGATCCTAGTGTTTGATAGATTACATAGACTTGAAGCTCGCCAGCGAAATGTTTATGAAAATGCGATCGGACACAAATCTATGCTGTCGCCACTGCCACCATTACGAGCCGAAAGGACGTAGAGGCGGCTTTTGCCAACAGTTAAGCGTTTCCGTGCGCGGAAACTGGCAAGCGTGCCATCTGTGTACCATTTCGTTTTCTGAAACCCAAATCGCCAGCGATCGCCGCCAGCGAGTCTCCCTCCCTACCGCCTCCTAAAACCGATGAACGCCGCTTTGACAACCGTTTCTAAACTCGATCGCTCCATTACTTGCTACTACGCTAACACCAGCCAAAAGCTGCAAATTGTGCGCATCGATACCGACAGTAAAAACAGTTTTGAAAAAGTCGCTTTTCCTGGAGAGCGGCTCCTTTTTAACGCTCGTCGCGACGATCGCCTAGAAGTGTACGTCGCCACCGATACCCAACCCGTACTCAGCCATCGCATCGAATGCGATCGCCTGCAAATTCAAGAACCCGCCATCGCTTAATTGACTCTCGTGCAACTGGTAACAACAATTGCTACGAGCAGTGCCGCCGTTCTGCTCGTTATTCTCATCAGTTTGTATCTTGCGGGGGCATTTCGCCGTCGCATCGAATACCGTTTTGCTAATATTCCCGCACCGAGCGATCGCAACTTTGCTACCGTCGTCGCTCGCCTGTCCGACTCCATTTTAGTCCATAGCGAAGTGACTGGGTTTTGGGTAGAAGCCGATGACATTTTTGCGGCTCGCACCGAAGCAATTTTAAGCGCTCGCCGTACCCTGCATTTTGAAACCTATGAAATGGATCCGGGCAAACGCGCCAACGACTTTGCCGATCTGTTAATCGATCGCGCTAAAGCTGGAGTCAAAGTGCAAATTGTCGCTGATGGCGTGGGTTCAAAGGAAATCTCTCCAGCCTACTGGAAACGGTTGCGGCGATCGGGGGTAGACGTGCGGTTTTTCCACCGTTTCCGGCCGCGATCGCCCGCCGATAACCTAGCACGAACCCATCGCAAAATCTTGGCGATCGATGGCGAAACCGCCCTCATTGGCGGTGCGGGAATTGCCGATATGTGGGATGGAAAAGGCTTCGGCGGCTATCCCTGGCTCGATTTCGAGGTACGCCTGCGCGGTTCCGTCGTTGGTTTTATTGAAGGCACGTTTGCCCAACATTGGAGTTACGCTGGAGGGACGATCGACGCGAGCGAATTTGCCCTTAGCGTTGAAGATGGAACCGGAACCCTCACCGTTGCGACTTCCGGCGATCCCCTCTATCGTTATTCTCCTATCGATGCCTTATTTCAACTTTGTATTGCTTCGGCTCGCCATCGCTTGTGGATCGCCAGTCCTTACTTCATCCCCAACGACGATTTACGTCGCGATCTGATTGAAGTGGCGCGGCGGGGAGTACAAGTTCGCCTGCTAACAATGGGGCCAAAAAACGATCGCGCCTATGCTTACTACGTGGCTCGGGAATGCTATCGCACCCTACTCGAGGCCGGGGTAGAGATCTACGAATACCACCCGAGCATGATGCACGCCAAAGCTATTTTAGTCGATAATGATTGGGTGAGTTTCGGTAGCGCCAACTTTGACCCTCGCAGTTTGTTTCTCAACGACGAATTAAACTTTTCTTTAGGCGATCGTCAACTTATTACTCATATCGAAACCTTTTTTAAGGGAGCCTTTGAGAATAGCACCTTCATCGATCGCGCCTCTTGGAAAAAACGACCTCTCTGGCAACAGGCGATCGGGCGCTTGGGTTTGCTCGCCCAAAGGCAACTTTAAGGTCGTGCCGATCGATGACTGGTTTTAAGAGGCTTGGGGGTTTGGGGGTTTGGGGAATTAGGGAGAAATTAATATTCATCCTTCATCCTTGAAACCTAACCCCTAAAACCTAATCCCTAAAACCTAAAACCTAAAACCTAAAACCTAACCAAGGAGATACCTTTATGTGGATTGAAAAACTCGCTCGCTTAGGATGTGCCACCAAAGCACTTGTTTATTTCATTGTCGGCGGTTTAGCCTTGCAACTGGCCGTCGGCACGGGAGGACGCACCACCGGATCCAGTGGAGCCTTGCATACGATCGCCGCTCAACCCTTCGGTCAAATTATTTTAGCCGTTGTCGCTTTGGGACTGTTCGGTTACGCTCTGTGGCGCGTCCTCGAAGCCATCGTCAACCCCGACAGCAAAAGTAACGAAGCCAAAGACATCGGCCGTCGCTTGGCGTATTTCGGTAGCGGCGTGGCTTATCTGGGGTTGGCGATCGCGGCCGGAAATCTGGCCCTCGGCAATGGTGGCGGTGGGGGTCGCTCCGCCGACGACTGGACAGCGACGCTGATGCGACAACCCTTCGGCCGCTGGTTGGTGGCCATTGCTGGCATTGTTGTCATCGGTCTGGGCATTTACTTTCTCTATCGCGCCTACCAACACAAATCGCGACGCAAGCTCGACATGATGCAAGTGCGCGACGAGAATACCGAGTGGGCCGTGCAGGTAGGACGCATCGGCGTGGCCGCTCGCGGTTTCGTTTTCGGACTCATCGGCTGGTTTTTGCTAACTGCGGCCCGCCAAGCCGACCCTAGCGAGGCCCGAGGCTTAGATGGGATATTGCAAACTGTAGCGGCCCAACCGTTCGGGAAAATTTTACTCGGAATTGTCGCTTTGGGACTGATTGCTTACAGTTTTCATATGTTGGTGCAGGCTCGCTATCGGCGAATGGCCGCCGCCAAGGAAGCCGATCGCCAAGCCAGTTAAGAGTTCACCAGTTAAGAGTTCAGAATTCAGAATTCACCAGTTCAGAATTCAAAATTACGACTTATACCATTTTCCGAAAATAGTGTTACACTTTGGATTGGGCAAACGCCGTTTGCCCCTACATGGGCGTTTTTATGTGTTGCATTAATTCTGGAAATTGGTATTACCCTTTTTGAATTTTGAATTTTGCATTTTGAATTCCTCGTAGAGGTAGGTATTCTCAGTCAAAGTAGCCAATGAAGGAGACACTATTAATCGGTTTGGGATTCTTGTTAGTGGGACTTGTCGCCGCCGACATGGTGACAACCACGCTGACTGTTGATGGCGGTGGCATTCTCACCAACTGGCTTTCCAATGGAGTTTGGCGGCTGATGTTAAAACTGCATCGCGGTCGCCGGAAACATCGCTGGTTGACGATGACAGGTTGGTTCTTGCTCGTCAGTATCGCCGTTTTGTGGCTGGTGGTGACGTGGTTGGGTTGGACGCTGGTCTTTAGCGCGTCCCTCAATGCGGTGGTGAACGCCAGTAACGACCTACCAGCCAATGTTTGGGAACGCATTTATTTTACGGGATACACCCTCTCGACGTTGGGACAAGGGGACTACCAACCCGAAGGAACGCTGTGGCAAATCGGGACAGCGATCGCGTCAGCGAATGGCTTCTTTTTGGTGACGTTGGCGATCGCCTACTTGCTTCCTGTCGTCGGTGCGGCCATCGAAAAGCGTAGTTTGTCGGTTTATTTAGCCGCTTTGGGCAAAACCGCCGACGAGATTATTTTGCGGGCCTGGAATGGTAAGAATTTCGGCCAGTTCGACCAACATTTAATCGCCCTGGCCCCGATGCTGTCTCGCATGGGAGAAAGCCATCTCGCTTATCCGATTTTGCACTATTTCCATAGCGGCGATCGCCTGCGATCGCTCCCTCTGAGTCTTTGCGCCCTCGACGAAGCCTTAACCCTGATGCAGTACGGTATCGCCCCAGACGCGCGCCCGGATCCGGCGGCCCTAAAAGCGGCGCGTCGAGCCAGTGCTGCATTTTTGCGTACCCTAAAAGGAGTCTATCTCAAACCCAGTTCGGACGTGCCGCCGTTCCCCTCTTTAGACAGAATCCGCGATCGCGGTATTCCCACTGTCAGCGACGCAGAGTTACAAACCGCCATCGACAATCTCGATCGCCGTCGCAGTTTGCTCGTCGCCTTGCTGTACGCCGACGGCTGGACGTGGGAAGATATTTCCACTACCCCCACTGACGGCTGGAAAAGCGTCGCCGATCGCTATGCGTGGGACAATGCCGATGGTAGCGAGACTCCCCATCCCCACGACAACATCCCGGAATGAAGGTCGATCGATCCACATGAGGCGTAAGGCGCAAATTTTGAATTTTGAATTTTGAATTTTTAATTGGAGCAAAGCGACTGAGTTTACTCGATCGCGCTTTCGGACTCAACAGCGACTCGTTGGCGATCGAGCAAATGATGCTGCGAGCCGCAGTGGTCTATGTTTTTGCCCTGCTGATGGTACGCTTGGGGGGCGATCGACGCTTTGCGGGCAAGCACGCCGCCTTCGACGTACTACTGGCGGTGATTCTCGGTTCCACCTTCAGCCGCGCCATCACCGGAACCGTGCCCTTTTTTCCCGCACTGGCGGCGGCGGCGGTTTTAGTCGGGTTGCACTGGTTTTTTGCCGCGATCGCCTTTCGCAGCCATCGCTTCGAGGGTTTAATTAAAGGGGAAGCCGAGGTGTTAATCCGCGACGGTCAAATTTGCCCTCGGGCCTTGCAGCGCAATAAAATCACCCGCAAAGAGCTAGAATCGGCTCTACTGCAAGCCAACGCCACCGATCCGTCCCAAGTGAAGCTGGCGCGCTTAGAAACGAGCGGAACCATTAGCGTCCTTACCCATCAGTAGCAGTAGGCGATCGCTTCTGCAACAGTCCAAACATCCGGGCCCTGCCGTTGCAGACTTGATAATATAAAGATGGTAAACTCAGTAAACTTACTGTATCGCGCCCGATGAAGCACTTGACTCGACTGCTGTTAAAGTGGCGTTTGGGAATCGCCCTAATGCTGCCTCTGGCGATCGTTGGAGCCAGCAGCCTCCCCACCTATTCCCAAATCGGTGGCAACCGCTCCCTCACCGTCCGTTCCGACGTGCAAGAAGCCGACGCACGCACGGGGATTATTACCGCTCGCGGTAACGTCCAGATTAACTACCCGGCGCGAGATTTGCAAGCCACCGCCAACCAAGCTCAATATTATAGTCGCGAACGCCGCCTGGTGTTGAGCGGAAACGTCTACGTTTTGCAACAGGGAAACAGCATTCGCGGCGAAGTCGTCACCTACAACATTGACGAAGGGTTGTTTGTGGCTCAACCTCAACCTAACCGCCAAGTGGAATCGATTTATTTGATTCCCGAAAATACTCAGTTCGCTGCCCCTGCGCCGCCCCCTGCCTTACCCCCGGCGGGACAGTAAAAACCTGGGGTTGGTAGGTTGAAAGCGTGAAAATCGTACTCCAAGACATTCACAAATCTTATAACAAACGCGCCGTTTTGTGTCGCGTCAATCTTTCTGTGGCACGCGGAGAAATTGTCGGTTTGCTCGGCCCCAACGGTGCGGGTAAGACTACCACCTTCGGGGCGATTATGGGTTGGGTGAAACCCGATCGCGGTACAGTTTGGTTAGAGGGAACTGATATCACCCCTTTAGCGGCTCACAAGCGAGCCCGGTTGGGTATCGGATATCTATCTCAAGATGCGAGTATTTTCCGCAATTTGACCGTGCGCGAAAATATTTTGCTGGTACTCGAAGAAACAGGCGTTCCTCGCCACGAATGGCACAAGCGCACGCAGGATTTACTTGCTGAATTTCATTTAGAAAAAGTAGCCCGAACCATTGGCGATCGCGTTTCCGGTGGCGAACGACGGCGCACGGAATTGGCTCGATGTCTGGCCGCCGGACGCAGCGAACCGCTATTTTTATTGTTAGACGAACCCTTCGCCGGAATCGATCCGATCGCGGTGGCTGATATCCAAAATTTAATTGCCAACTTGCGCGATCGTAACATTGGCATTCTGATTACCGACCACAACGTGCGCGAAACCTTAGCCATTACCGATCGCGCCTACATTCTTCGCGATGGGGAAATTTTAGCCTCCGGCGATGCCGAAGAACTGTACGACAATCCTCTCGTGCGTCAATATTATTTAGGGGAACGCTTCCAACGCTGATCGGCATCGGGAAGGTGGTCAACCGCTTCGCGGAATTAAAAATTAAAAATTAAAAATTCGTCTTGAAAAGTTTGGGGGGAAGAAAATCTACACCCCCAACTTTTCGCAAAATTTAGACCCCATGTCTAAAGCCAGGGGCTTGTGCGGATGCTTCGCTTTGGTTGTCCACGAATAAATTCGGGGGCTTGTATCCATGATATTCTTGGTCACTGAAACGATCGATCGCCATCGCTGACTGCCGCGACCACTGCATAACTATCCACCGATAAATATTGACGTGCTGCTTTTTGAATGTCTTCTGGAGTCAGGGCTGCAATGCGATCGGGATAGGCAACAGCAGTTTCGGCCCGATGCAACATTTGATAGTATCCATACAGGCCCGCAATCTGACTCGGCGTTTCCGTCGAAAAAGCATAGTCGTTGCACAGCAGGCGCTTGGCGCGATCGAGTTCCGTTGCCGATATCGGTTTGGCGTGCAGTTGGGCAATGCGATCGCAAATTTGCTGTTCGACCGCATCGATAAAATCAGCTTCCAATATCGCACTAACGGTTAACAAACTCGAGTCTTTTTGTAGGGAAAACCCACTGCCAATATCGTGTACCCACTGCCGAGCCTCGCGCAAGTCCCGCACCAACTGAGACGATCGTCCTTCAGCGAGCACCACCGCCAGTACGTCCAAAGCGTAGGCATCCCCAATGCGATCGATCCCCGGCCCCACCCAGGCCAAATTCAGCCGCGCCCCTTCCAAACGAGGAAGAGAGAGGCCCCGACGGCGGATCTGCGTGGGGACGGCTTCCGGTTCGATCGCCACCGCCGGACAAGGTTGGGGATCCCGGAAGTGGCGAAAACATTCATCAACGCGATCGCGGGCCCGTTCCGGATCGATATTCCCCACCACCGCCACGACCAAATTTTGCGGCTGGTAGCGATCGCTGTGGAAACAGCGCATATTTTCCGGCGACAGGCGCAGCAAACTGGTTTCGTTCCCCAATACAGGCCGCCGATAGGGATGTTTTGAGTACGCTGTCTCCATGAGGACATCGAAGGCAACCCCGTCGGGAAAGTCTCGGGCTTGGCGCAGTTCCTCGAGTACCACCAACCGTTCGCGATCGAACTCCCTGTCGTCGATGGCTGGCCGCAGCAACAATTCCGACAAGTACGGTAGCGTATCGGCGAAGTCGGCCGCAGCCGTAGCGATGAAAAAGTGGGCGTAGTCGTGACTGGTGGCCGCGTTGCTGCTGCCCCCGCGCCGTTCCACAGCGCGATCGAAGGCCCCCGGCCCCAGGCGATCGCTGCCCTTAAAGATTGCGTGTTCTAAAAAATGCGCGACTCCCGGCCAGGTATCGGGTTCGCTGGCGGTTCCAGCCCTGGCCCAAACATCCGCCACGACTACAGGGGTTGCCTTCACCTGTTGGCAAACCACTGTCAGCCCGTCTTCTCGCCGAAACAGGCGGGCGGGCAACCGATCGGGGGTGGGAAGTTCTTGCAAGATTCTTAAACCTGGAGTTTAGACAAAACTGGAACTAGAGAGCGCTGACCGTTGAGGTCGAGCGCTCTATGGGGGAAACTGGGAAAGTACCACCAATCTCAGTAACTCCCCATAAAAAGTGTGGCTGACCTGAAAGAATTCCGCAAGTGCGTGTACGATCTCGGATTAACATTCGGTCAAAGACTTGCCTATTCCCTACCGGCCCCAATATGCCACGCGGCACACCTTCTCCATTCCCATGCCCGTACCCGGCATTGATGTTTAACGGAGGGCAAAAAGTATGCAAATCGTATGCAAACGGTGTTCAATCGTATGCAAAAATATTCAGTTGCTTTACCGATCCCAACCGCCGAAACCCTTGCGCTGACTGAGTTTAAGAATGGCTCAGGGGTGATTTGAACACCCGACACGAGGCTTATGAGCAGTCTTTACAA
>CAKZKB010000553.1 GCA_937121005.1 uncultured cyanobacterium
GCCGCCGGTGACCAGGGTGTCACTTTGATAGGTGATTCCGCTGCTGCTCTGGTAGGTTTCGCCGCCGGCGTTGATGGCCCAAATCACCGTCATCGAGCTACCCGGGTCGCCGGCGTTGTCGCCATCGGAAAAAGCGCTGTCACCGTCGCCGGTTGGATGGGGTAAAAATTGCCGTTAACGGGCGAGTCGTGCGGGTTCCAGACTTAGAACGGACAGTGGTAGCGGCGTTTTCTCGGACATTACCCCGCGATCGCTATCCGGTCGCTTTTTTACATTTGCACGTCGATCCAGCAGATGTAGATTGGAATCGCAATCCCGACAAATCAGAAATCTATTTGCATCGCCTAGACGCATGGCAAACTGCCATTTTAGAAGCGGTCGATCGCGCTTTGACAGCGAGTCCGGCCGACATCGAAACTGCCAACCCGACGCGAGTTAAAAAGCTGCTGAAAGTCGCCGAAAAAACGGGACGATACGACCTTTCCGATCCGCTTCCCACACCGGAAAAACGCTCCGGTTTGCCGAAACTCAAAGCCGTCGCCCAAGTGAACCAAACTTACATTGTTGCCGAACACCCGGCGGGTTTATGGTTGATAGAACAGCATATCGCTCACGAACGAGTATTGTATGAGGAGTTGTGCGATCGCTGGCAGTTGGTGGCTCTCAATCCACCTATTGTCTTGGAGAATTTGACAACAAAACAAGTGGAACAGTTGCAACGTTTGGATTTAGAAATCGAACCCTTTGGGGAACAGTTGTGGTCGGTTCGCAACGCACCGGCTTTATTGCGCGATCGCGACGATTGTGCCGAAGCCTTACTGGAATTGAGCCAAGGAGATTTAGAAGCCGCAAAAGTAGCGACAGCTTGCCGCAGTGCTATCCGCAACGGCACGGTTTTGAGTTTAGAAGAGATGCAAAATTTGGTCGATCGCTGGCAGAAAACCCGCCATCCCCGCACTTGTCCGCACGGACGACCGATTTATTTATCTTTAGAAGAAACGTCGCTGGCTCGGTTCTTTCGCCGTCATTGGGTAATTGGGAAATCGCACGGAATTTAAGGGTTGGGAAATTTGGAAATCCGCAAAAACAGACCTCAAGATGTAAGCATTCAGGTAGTGCACAGAAACCCGGTTTCTGAAGGGAGAAACTCGGAGTTTGTCCGGCTATAAGCGAGAAACCGGGTTTCTACATCCGTTTAGCCTAGCATACCTAAATCCTTACAAACAGACTTCAAGATCTCCTAATAGCGATCGTCGCGTTTTCGCCTTGGAGGTCGATCGCCCCGAAACCGTTCCGGCGCTTGTTGCTGCCAAGTTTTTTGGGCGATCCGCCACCATTTTTTCACCTTCAGATCCAACGAATACCCCCGTCGCGTCCCCACGATCGTCGTCCTCGCCACGCGATCGTGAAATGCTTGTTGTTCCTCCGACTCAAACCACGCCAAACCCAAATCTGCCACCAACGGTAACACTAACAGCAGATAAAAGGCATTTTTGGTGTCCAAACTGGATAATCCCAACAGGGCAAAAAATGCCGCTAACCCCGCGATCGCCTCGCGCTTTGCCAGGTCGATCGACAACGGAATGCGGTTGCTATCCTCTTCTAAAACCACCATATCCAGCGCCCAGCGTCCCAAACTTTGGCCCCGGTTCAGGTTCGCCGCCACCACCCGCAACCCCAGCCATGCCAGCATAAACCCCACCAGCCACGAAAACCAGTTTCCCGCCAGCAGCGACGAGAACAGCCAGGCCCCCGCGAAATCGATGGCAAAGGCGCAACCGCGCCGCCACAGGGGCACTTTTGGAGGACGAGGGGAGGGGAGACGAGTCATTCGATTTTAGATTTTAGATTTTAGATTTTAGATTTTCCCTAAATGTCAAGTGGTGTTGAATCTGTGGAAAATGCGGCCAGAGTGGAACCAGCGCCAGCAGCAGGCGAGTTACCGTAGGGGTCAACGGCGTTGACCCTTCCGAAATGCAGGAGTCGAGGCCGGAGGCGGGGGGATGGCTATGGGTTGTTGCGTTGTTGCGTTGGTGCGTTGTAGAAAGATTTGGCCAAAACGGAAATTTGTCTTAAGATTGAGTTTAACGCAAAGCTGCTGTCCGACCAAAGACATACTACGACAGACACAGATTAGGAGGAAATTTATGGCGCTCGTACCCATGCGGCTACTACTCGATCATGCCGCCGAGAACGGATACGGCATCCCGGCCTACAACGTTAACAATATGGAGCAAATCCTGGCCATCATGCAGGCTGCCGACGAAACCGACAGTCCCGTGATCCTCCAGGCTTCGCGTGGCGCTCGCAAGTACGCTGGCGAAAACTTCCTGCGCCACTTAGTGATGGCGGCGGTGGAATCGTACCCCCACATTCCCATTGCCATGCACCAAGATCACGGCAACGGCCCCGCCACCTGCTATTCTGCCATTCGCAACGGTTTCACCAGCGTGATGATGGACGGCTCCCTCGAAGAAGATGCCAAAACACCGGCCAGCTTCGAGTATAACGTCAACGTCACCAAAACCGTCGTCGATGTGGCCCATGCCATCGGCGTGAGCGTCGAAGGCGAACTCGGTTGCTTGGGTTCCCTCGAAACCATGAAAGGCGACAAAGAAGACGGCCACGGTGCAGAAGGGACTTTGACCCGCGAGCAACTGCTCACCGATCCCGACGAAGCCGTAGAATTTGTGGAGCGCACCCAAGTGGACGCGCTAGCAGTGGCGATCGGCACCAGCCATGGCGCTTACAAATTTACCCGCAAACCGACGGGCGAAATTTTGGCCATCAGCCGCATTGAAGAAATTCACAGCCGCCTCCCCAACACTCACATTGTCATGCACGGTTCCTCCTCCGTGCCCCAAAAGTGGCTGGACACGATCAACAAGTACGGCGGCGAAATTCCTGAAACTTACGGCGTTCCCGTCGAAGAAATCCAAAAAGGCATCAAGAGCGGCGTTCGCAAAGTCAACATCGACACCGACAACCGCTTGGCGATTACGGCGGCGTTCCGCGAAGCGGCGGTCAAAGATCCCTCGAACTTTGACCCCCGTCACTTCCTGAAACCGTCGATTAAGTACATGAAGGAAGTTTGCAGCGATCGCTACCAGAGCTTCTGGACGGCGGGTAACGCTAGCAAAATCAAGCAAGTGCCCATCGATGAGTTCGCCAAAAAATACGCCAGTGGCGAATTGGCTGCTAAAGCTAAAAAAGCGGTTGCTGTTTAAGCGATCGTCAGTTTAGCATAAATAATTGAGGGCGGCCTGTGGGTTCGCCCTTTTTATTTGCCCCTTTTTCAATTGCTACTCGGGAAACACCTCATCGTAAATATCTGCCATGGACAGAGATAAACCCACCGATTTTAACTCTACGCGATCGCGTGTTGACAACACTTCACCCGACCAATTTCCAGCCTTGTCAGGTCGATAGACTTCTACTTGCATTCGCTCTTGAGAGACGAGAACGTATTCTTGCAAACTCGGTAAACTTTGGTAGTTGAGTCGTTTTTCC
This sequence comes from uncultured cyanobacterium, assembly GCA_937121005.1. Lineage (GTDB taxonomy): Bacteria > Cyanobacteriota > Cyanobacteriia > Cyanobacteriales > Geitlerinemataceae > CAKZKB01. The sequence continues at coordinate 3,511 of CAKZKB010000553.1, forward strand.
CGTCGATCTAAATTTTCTGTCGAAGGCGATAGAACTTCCACAATTAAACAGGGGTGAGTTTTATAAAATTTCTCCGTGTCTTGGCGATCGCACGTCACCATCGCATCGGGATAGTAGAAAATATCGGTGTTTTTAGCGGCGATCTTCACTTTCATATCTGCAATAAAGGTTTTGCACCCACTCCCGCGTAAGCGAGCGAGCAAACTCGCATAGATATTACCCGCAATGCGGTTGTGTTCTTCGCTTCCGCCAGACATCGCAAAAATTTGTCCGCCCACATATTCGTGTCGAATTGGGCTCGTTTGTTCCCCATCGAGATAGTTGGATACGGAAATGAATGCTGTGGCTAATTCCATCATGTTTTCCCTCGCTTCATAGATTTGTGCCGAGCAGCAATACCAACCCTTTCCAATTTCTACTCTTTAGTCTATCACACTATCCCCTTGAATGGTTGCCGTCTTTTCCCCTGGTTCCCTAGCTCTGTTTCGTGTAGAATGGAGACGGAGCCTCCGTAGTGTAGTGCCATAGAGCAACGCGACAAGGCGATCGATTAGAGAGGATAAACCATGACAAGCGTACTCTCACTTCCAGAACAAGTCTCGTATCGGGTGATGTCCTTGGAGGCGTTTCTCGACTACGATGATGGGACGGAAACCCTTTACGAGTTAGAAAATGGAAAACTGCGACCTATGCCCTCTGAAAGCGAGATCGACCGTCGCATTGCCATGTTTTTGTTGGTCTGTTTTTCTCAACTGAAAATTCCATTTTATCGATTGGCGATGAATATTGAAATCGCAGTCAGTGGGGCGCGATCGACGGTGAGAGTTCCCGATTTTGCCATTTTGACAGAAGAATTAGCGCAAGCGATGAAGGGCAAAAAACGGTCGATCGCCATGCCGGAAATGCCGCCACCGCAATTAGTGGTAGAAGTGGTGAGTCCGGGCAAGGAAAACGAAAATCGCGACTATCGCTACAAGCGATCGCAGTATCAAGCTCGCGAAATTGAGGAATATTGGATTGTCGATCCGGTGCAAGAAAAAGTAACCGTGTTGCATCTAGTAGAAGGGTTGTATGAAGAAGAAACCTTTACCGGAGAAAGCGCGATCGTCTCTTCTTTGCTACCGCCTGACTCGTCGCTGAGTGCCGCACAAATTCTCCAAGCCGGGACAGAAGACTGAACCTTTCCCTCGTTCCCTGGCTTCGCCTGGGAATGCTTTGCCGAGGCTCTGCCTCGTGATAAAATGGAGACGGAGCTTCCAGGGTGCGTAGCGCCGCAGAGCGACGCTACGAGGGATTTAGAGGTTAAACTTGAATCGAATACTGGCTCAAGGTAATAGGATTCTTGCACTTAAGTTCAACTGCGCCAAGAACATATTCGTCTGAGGTAAGATGACTAAAGTTCAAATGCCAGTTTCCTGATGGTCGATCGAAATTAGTAATTAATTCTGATGCAATTTTCCCTTGCATTCCATAGGAAAGCACTTGAGATACTACTTCTTGATTTTCACTATCCTGATATTGATAGCCACTAATCAGAGGTATTCGTTCAATTTTTTTGACCGCATATAAAAGCATTTTAGCTTTAATTAATTCAACTTTGGGAGGAAGAATCAAGAAAATATCTTCTAGATTAGCATCGATTCCAAATGAGCATTCATCGTTATGATTGGGAATTGAATTCTGGACTTTCAAAAACAGATTGTCGTTGGCAATAACGGCGATAAGCTGCTCAAAACTCACAATAACATCATCTTTTCTCAAATAATAGCTATAATCCCACAAGGGCTTCTGTAGCAACAAAGAAATTTCCATTTCTGGCAAAAAAGCTGCGGATTTAAATTTTCGGATGATTTTGTGAATCTCTAAATAAGTCGCATTCGTCCATGCTAAAATTTCTTGTGGATCGAACTTGGATGTTTGCCGAATGATAATTCCTCGCTTGTTAGCTTTAATAACAGCAGGTTTACTAAATGAAGAAGAAGTAACTGCAATCAAAACATCTGCTTGTATGCTTTGCTTTTTGCTAATTAACTCCTCTATCCATCGAACATCTTGTACACTACCGCGATCTCGACACTCTATAGCTATAAAGATTTCCTTACCACTGTCAGTGTTACAACGTACACTGACATCTACCTCTCGCCGTTCTCCAGTATCTACATCGCGAACAAACTCTGGACTCTTAACGACTGCATCTTTTAGCCGAAGTTTTTCAATTTTTGAAGTCAGGATTTCTAATTCTCTACCTTTTTTCATCATTCGAGCGAGTTTCAAGCAAAATGTAACACCTTTGTGTAGATGTGCTAAGAAAATTAAAGCATCAATTGCTATCAATTTACTCACCACATAACACTGTGATGGTAACTATTATAGCTTAAACAGATTGAAACTGACAGCGTATAACGAATTTTCCTCCCTCATGCCATCACAATGGATTTTTCACTCACCATACGCTATGTATGTATTATAATGCAATTATACGTTCGGAATGAAACAACTTCTATTTCTCGCGACGATCGCCCTCCTATATCCCATTCAGGCGATCGCCACCACTCTCGAACCCAAAAAAGACAAATCCTCTAGCAATTTCATCGGCATTTCACAATACGGAGCCATCCTAGAAGTATCCCCACCCATACCGTCGAACCGATCGCTAAACTAGAAACAGGAATGCGATCGCGTTCCCGTTCCCCTTCTCCCCAGATGCCCATGCTGTCCAAACGCCACCTCGGTCTGGCCCTCATTGCCACTCTTCTCGTCGGTTGCAGCCGTGCCACTACTGCCGACTTCTCTGATGTCACCGCCGAAGTGCAAGTCTTTCGCAGCCCGAGTTGTGGCTGTTGCGGAAAGTGGGTCGAACACATGGAAGCCGCCGGGTTTACGGTTAGCGAAACCCTCACCGACGACCTGGATCCCATCAAGCAAGAACATGGGGTTTCTGAAGACTTGGCTTCGTGCCATACGGCGATCGCCGACGGATACGTTATCGAAGGTCACATTCCTGCGGCTGACGTGCAGCGTTTGTTGGCTGAAAAGCCCGACGTGACAGGCATTGCTGTCCCTGGAATGCCCATCGGATCGCCGGGAATGGAGATCGGCGACGAACGCGAACCCTACACGGTTTTTAGCTTCGACGAGTCGGGGGCCGAACCGTTTGCCGAACATCGTTAGAATTTTCAAATGTCCGCTATGTCTCTCTCTCGCCGTCATTTTCTCACCCTCAGTGCGGCTGCGGCTGGCAGTGTCGCCTTGGGGCGCTACCTCTGGCCCGCTTCTAGCGCGATCGAGCCTGTCGCCCGGCGCGTGTCCCGCGATGGTTTGCTCGATGTCACCTTCACCGCCGCGCGATCGCGTCTCAGTTTCGGTCGCCAGTCCCTCGCGGGGCTAACCTACAACGGCCGGGCTCCAGGTGAAGTCCTGGAACTCAAACCCGGCGACACTTTGCGCCTCACCCTCGATAACCAACTCGGAGAAGACACCAACCTCCACTATCACGGCCTCCACATTCCGCCGACGGGACGCGCCGATGATGTTTTTCGCCACATTCATCCAGGGGAGTCCTATACTTACGAGTTCCAGATACCGGCCGACCACCCGGCAACTTTAGCCTACTACCATCCTCACGTTCACGGTCGCGTCGCCAAGCAGGTGTTCGGAGGTTTGGGAGGGGCGATCGTCGTGCGCGGGGCTATCGATGAGATCCCAGAAGTGCGATCGGCCCGAGAAGAAATTGTTTTCCTCAAGGACTTCGGCGGTGACTTCGAGCGATCGCCGCGCGGCCCGGAACACTTACAAGGTCGCCAGGGTGACATTCTCACCGTCAACGGTCGGTTGGGGGAACGCTGGACGCTACCGCAAAACGGCTTGTTGCGACTGCGGTTGCTGAATGCGTCGGCGGCCCGCTTTTTCCAGTTAAAAATTGAAGATCATCTCCTCTATCTTATCGGGACGGATGGCGGCGCGATCGAGCGGCCGGTAGAGATGGAGACGATCGCCCTGGCCCCTGGCGAACGGGCGGACATTCTGGTGAAGGGCGATCGCGAACCGGGCACCTATCGGGTTTTGGATAGGAGTCCGCAAACGGGTCGCATGGGACGGATGCACGGTATGGGACGGATGCACGGACGCGGACGCAACAACGAACCGACGGCGATCGCGACGATCGAGTATGGCGAACCTGTAACTCCTGTTGGCATTCCAGAGTCTTTAGGGACGATCGATCCTTTACCCGAACCCGAAACCGTCCATCGCATCGATCTCGGTCACGGTATGGCTCCGGGAGGCATGGTATTTTTAATGAATGGAAAAGCCTTCGATGGCGATCGCGTTGACATTCGCGCTCCTCTTGGTGGCGTGGAAGATTGGGAAGTTGCCAATCGGGGCATGACTTCCCATCCGTTTCACATTCACACGAACCCATTTCAAATTGTCAGCCGCGACGGAGAAGCTGCACCGTTTCGAGTCTGGAAAGATACGGTTAACATCAATCCCGGCGAAGTGGTGCGCCTGCGAATGCGCTACGACGATTTTCCCGGTAAAACCGTTTATCACTGTCACGTTCTCGACCATGAAGATGCGGGAATGATGGGAATTTTGGAGATTGAAGATCGAACTCGCGCGAACAAGCAACGATCGAGTTTTACCCACAAGCAAACATAGTTTTATCGGGAAGTTCCTGCTTTTGCCAATGTCTGATAATTCGTGCTGCGGCTCTTAGATATCTTCTGTTGTCTTCATCTTCTGGCATGGCTGCAATCAAAGTAACTTCTCCTGTAGCTTTAGATATTCTGAAGAAGCCTTGATTTTGTCCGACAATCTTCCATCTATTCTTGCGAGACTCCGGATCGGGTTCCCGAACATCGCAGGAAAATCGATAATCGGCATCGGTATCCGTCTCAGCGATCTTCTCGATGTCGATACACATCCAGTCGAGGTGACGTTTGTTTTCCATAGACTTGGCTGTACGCTGCTCGAGATTATAATGCAATTTTCTCTCTTCAGTCTATAAGTATACCATCACCGTACATCACTACCAACGGTTGGTCGCAAGCCGATCGCGACATTCCTAAACAATACTATCAATGGTGTAGCTTGTGGGCAAGCGACTGGCTGCGAGTTCTCAAACCTGGCGGATCGGCGATCGCGTTTGCGGGACGACGGTTTTCCCATCGCTGCATTACCGCCTACGATCGTCCTCCTCTTTACATTTTCAAGAAACGTTAACAAGTTATAAAATTCATCGGGAGTTCGATCGTATATAGTGTATGATAGCACTCTGAAGGGCAGTGTGCTGATATTCCATCGTCCCTCGGTCAGTTTACTTGTTGGTGAGGTCAGAAAAAATGAACTACGCAGGCTTCTGGAGACGGCTTGTGGCTGTCTTTATGGACGGTATAATTCTACGGATCGGTGGTTCGATAGTGGGTTACATCGTCGGTCTGGCCTTCGGTACAGCCGGGGGATCCGAACAAGGTGCTGCTATTGTCGCCGCTCTCATTTCTCTGATTGGAGGATGGCTTTACTATACTCTCATGGAGAGTTCGGCCAAACAGGCAACTCTAGGGAAAATGGCCATGGAAATTTACGTCACTGACCTAAACGGAGACAGAATCAGTTTCGGTCGAGCAACGGGAAGGTACTTTGGTAAAATCCTCTCTAGCCTGATATTCTTTATTGGTTATATCATGGCCGCTTTTACGGAGAAAAAACAAGCCCTCCACGACAAACTAGCTGGTACGCTAGTTGTTCGTGGCAAACAGTAAGGATCGCCTCATCGTAATAGCGATCTCAGGAAATTAGCGATCGAGCTTCATCAATCGCCGATTCCAAAATTTCTAGTGTCACCCTTCTGAAATCGATCGCGATCGCTGATTTCATCCATAACTTCTCATAATAACAGAGGTAAAAGAGTGACTACCTATGCTAATATAAACTGAAATGACTCACTTACTTGTTAAAACGGAATCGATGCCGATCGCGATGGATCTATCCTCGGTAATGCCGCGATCGCAATTGGACGAAGCGCAGTTCCATGAGTTCTGTCGTGCCAATCCCGAATTACGAATCGAGCGATCGACAACTGGCGAAGTCATTGTTATGTCTCCAACCTTTTCCGATACGGGAAATCGCAATTTTAAAATTGCTCAACAGCTTGGAAATTGGGCCGATCGCGACGGAACGGGAGAAGTTTTCGATTCGAGTACCGGATTTAGACTACCCAATGGCGCAATTCGATCGCCGGATGTGGCTTGGGTAAAACGCGATCGCTGGGAGGCACTAACTGATTCTGACAAGGCTTCATTCGCGCCTATTTGTCCCGATTTTGTGGTAGAATTGCGCTCGCATAGCGATACGATCGCCGATTTACAAACCAAGATGCAAGAGTATGTCGAAAACGGGGTACAATTGGGTTTGCTGGTCGATCGTCACAGTCGCACGGTTTGGCTGTATCGTCCCGGACGAGAAGCGGAGAGTTTAGACAATCCCGATACTGTATCTTGCGAGCCAGAACTTCCCGGTTTCGTACTAGAAATGAGGAGGATTTGGTAACGCGATCGTTAAATATTTTAGAGAATGGCGTGGGACTTTACAATTAAAGCGCCTCCTGTTACAGTAAAAATCCCGCGATCGCGCCCAGAAGTAACGCCATGCCAATCCACACATTTTGCCCGAATATGGCTCCGTAAGTGCTGCGGGGCAAATCGTCTTCTCGCAGGGTAATATACTGCCAAGCCCACATTATCAGCGCTCCCATCCAAGCGATCCAAAACCCGATATGCAGGTGCAAATTATAGCCCAAACCGGCCAGCAAACACGCCGCACCGAGAAAGAAAATGCCTACGGCTTCTGGAGCGTAGTCACCGAAAAAAATAGCGCTAGAATTGATGCCGATCCGCCGATCGTCCTCGCGATCGCTGAGGGCATAAACCGTATCGAAACCCAACGTCCACAACACCGTTGCCCCCCACAACCACCACACCGGAGAGTTGAGTTCTCCAGTCACAGCCGTCCAACTAATTAACACTGCAAATCCCCAGGCGATCGAAAGCACCAATTGCGGCACGGGAAAGACGCGCTTCGCTAAGGGATAGGCAACAATCACCGGAACGGCGGCAACGCATAAAGCAAAACTGAAAGGGTTAAGATAGGCCGCTAAAATCGCCGCGCAACCTAAAGCGACGATCGCCACGATAATTCCCGTCGTCACCGACAAACGGCGAGAGGCCAAAGGACGATTTTGCGTTCGTTCCACCTGCGGATCGATATCGCGATCCCACAAATCGTTAACAATGCAACCCGTCGCACTGGTGGCGAAGGTGCCCAAAACAATCACACCAATGAGGGGAACCGGAGGTAGACCCTCGGCGGCGATAAAGGCGGCCCACAGGGCCGGAACCATGAGAACGAACCGTCCGGCGGGTTTGTCCCAACGCAACAAACGGACGATCGCGTTCCAAGTGGGTTCGCTCGATTGCACTTCCATAGCCAGGTTGAGTCTTGCGGAGAACAGATCTTTATCATTCTGACACGATCGCCCCCCGAAGTTCAAAGAGTGTATAAAGTTACCGTTTTTGGCAAGACACTGGTTCCATCTCGGCCCTAGACTAAAAGTGTCACAGCACAGAACGAATTTGGGAGTTGGTACAATAATGAACTTACAACGATCGCTATTCGCCCTTACCGCCACCGCCGTTGCCCTGGGCGCAGCCCCCGACGCGAGAGCCTTTTCCATTGGCGGCCACCTGAACGAAACCGAATTCCATAACTCGGGTCACGAAATTGCCCTATCGGCCGAAAGCCGTATTGGGTTGCCGGGGTATGGTGAATTCGAGCTCGACATTCACGGCATCAACGATAACGGTGGGTTCTATAACCTCGACCAAGATCAGTTCGATTGGGTCAGTGGTGAAGCTGTAGACTTTAGTTTGAACTTTAACAGTACGGCGCAACTGCTCACCTACACGGTTGGCGGTGTCGATCTGTTTGCCAATACTGTCGAGAACGCATTTTCCGACTTGTTCGTCCGCACGGCTACTCGCAAAGCGGGCAGCAGCATGGTAGTGAATAATTTGAAAATCAAAGACGGATCGACCGGTGGCGCATTTGTCGATATCGCTGAAACTGCTGAGTTTGCTTGTACTGTAGCTGAAGAGTGCGATAGTTTTTGGGAGTCGTCGCAATACTTACATATCGACGATGTGGTCGGCGATTTTACCCTTACCGGACAGTCGATTATGAGTTGGTCGCCCGATAACGTTCCCACTCGCTCTCAACTGGCTTATCAGATTAAATTGATTGCGGGAGAAGCTGAAGCCCCTACCCCAACCACCGCAGCCATTCCCGAACCCACTTCGGCCGCAGCGATCGCGGTTATCGGTGGTAGTTTGGCGTTGTGGAAACGTCGCCGCCAAGCGTAATCTTCAAGTATCGATACTCCTAGAAAGGGGCGGACGAGCGATCGTTCGCTCCTTTTTACGATACATACATAAAGTTCCACAGTCGTCGTCGGGGAATGCAACGCTTGTTATCTTCTCCGGCTCTCAGTTTTGCAGCCAGTTGGTTTCCCATTTTTCTTTAAGTTGTGTGAATGCTTCGCCCCTACAAATACTACTTGATGCTACGCTGGTGCAAGACTTCGTAAACTTGGCGCAGATCGACCTTGTGATGGGCTAAAGCGACCAAAGTATGGTAGAGCAAATCGGCGGCTTCGTTAGCAATTTCTTCTCCGCGATCGTCCTTACACGCCATGACAACTTCGGCGGCTTCTTCGCCAATTTTCTTGAGGATTTTGTTATCTCCACCCGCAAACAGTTTGCAGGTATAAGACCCTTCTTGCGGGTTATCGCGGCGATCGCGTATGGTCTGATAAAGGTTAGACAGGGTATCGGCTGGCGGTGCGACCACGTTACCATTGTCTTGATGGAAGCAGCTTCGTTCTCCTTTATGGCAAGCAATATCGCCAACCTGTTCGACACTAAAGAGTAGCGCATCGCTATCGCAATCGTAGCGCCAAGATTTCACTTTCTGGAAGTGGCCCGAAGTCGCCCCTTTATGCCAAAATTCTTGACGAGAACGACTCCAAAACCAGGTTTCTCCCGTGTCGATCGTCTTTTGCAAGGATTCTCGATTCATCCATGCCATCATCAACACTGTCCCGTCGAGGTAGTCTTGAATAATGGCAGGAACTAAGCCGCGATCGTTGTAGCGAATGGTCTCAATCATTTTAGGTATTAGGTATTAGGTATTAGGTATTAGGGGTGAGGTATGAGGTACGAGGTCTGAGGTTTTATTCTCCTTGTCCCCTTGTCCCCTTGTCCCCTAAAACTGGTCACTGATGATATTTACTCCCCAACCCGAGGGGGTTCGTTCATGCGTTTCATAATTTCCTCAAGTTGTTTGGGGCGCAGTTTGATAAACCGTCCGATCTTCTCTTCGTCGTCAGCCAAACTTTGCTCGAGTTCGGGGTGTTTCGCCGCCGCACTCGGGCTAAATTCGGGCATCATATCGAGTTCCCCTTCAAGGATTTCGACGCGAGTAGAAGACGGTTTTGTCTCTGTTTCAGGGGATGTGGGGGCGGGTGTTTCTTCTTCGGGAATGGAAGGTTCGGGTGTGGGAGTCTCCTCGATCGCCGCTTCGGGTTCGGGAATAACTTCCGGTTCCGGTGTAGGGACGATCGCCTTCTCTTCAGTGGGGGTGTTCGCTGTTTCCGGTTCGCTTTCGATCGCTTCTATCGGTGCGGGAAGCACTTTTTCTTCCACTTCGGGTTCGGCCTCTTCCACGATTTCGGGAAGGGTTTCTTTAGGCGTAAGTGGTTTAATCGCTTCTTTTTCTTCGACTTCCGATGTCACTTCCGGTTCCGATGTTACTTCTGGAATGGGTTCGGGTGTCACTTCCGCTTCCGGCGCGACTTCGGGTTCGGGTTCCGGTTCCGGTTCTGGAGTGGGTTCGGGTGCAACTTCCGGTTCCGGTTCCGGTGTCACTTCGGGTTCCGGTTCTGGAGTGGGTTCGGGTGTGACTTCCGCTTCCGGTTCGGGGACAGAATAACCCGGAATGACGATCGCCTTCGCCACCTCTAAATCGATTTCGCCGCGCACCAATTTCGCCAGGGTATCGTCGCCGTCCCGATCGTAGTCGATCGCCCGCGCGGTGGTATTGAAAGCATTTTTAATCGGGTTGCCCAACTCATCGAGAAACTCGAGTTTCACCCAGTTCGTACCGGGTTTGAATCCTTTTAAATAGAGGGGTTCCCAGCGATCGAGGATGAAACTTTCGCCGTCGATCGTACAGCGAATGCGCCAGTCGAGAATCTCGTCTTCGTCCGACTCTTGGGCCACCGGATGTAACGGGGCGTTGGTGAGGTAAAAATCGAGTAAAATCGGTTCGGCTCCGTAAGCGCCCTTGGGTCGGCTGTAGGTGAGTAAAGGCAACTCCGGCTCGGGCGCGTCGCCTTCGGTGGGGGTGAAGACATTAAATATAACGCGATCGTAAGCCCCGTAATTCTTGAAACTTTCGTGCCAAGGGCGCGACGCAAACACGCGCAAGGTGTGGGTTCCGGGAGATAAATTCTCTAGAACGACGGGCTCGCTGGTATCGTACACCGCCCGATAGGGTTCGTTATCCAAAATCAAATGCAGGTGCGGCCCCATGGCCAAATTTTCATCCTTAAATATAGGATAGTCGCGCACTTGCAGGCGCACCTTTACCGTCGTATCCTCGATCGTCTCTCCCGATCGCGGCCGCAAAATCTTCACCTGGGGGCTGTACCCCTCCAGTTCCCGCCCCAACTGTACCAGCATCCGGGGCGGCGAAGCCTCGACGATCGTCGGTGGGGGCGCACTCGCTTCCGGGGCGGGGGTTTCGGAAACGGCGCGATCGCTACACGCAACCAGTCCCCACGCCAGTAGCAGGGCTAGCAAGGTTCCGACCCAATTGCGCCACCGTCTCATAAATACTGTCTCTCCCACGATCGTCGCTTCTCCCGTCACTATAGCCCAAAACGTGCCGCACCAACTCCATCGCCCAGGTTTCTGGCGCGATCGACTATAGATTTTCATCTATGTATCGTTTTGTAAAAAAACATGACAGAGTGCTTGACTTTTCGCAAAACGCGATCGTTCGCAACTTACAAAAAAATCCTTCGATCCATTTGAATTATGGGCGCGATCGACTTATAATCACCTACATACGCTTTCGGTCTCTAGGTCGAGACCGTAGAGTTCTCAGCGAACTGTCAGTTGCCAAAACGTCACAAAACTTAACAAACTCGCAACACGAACTTTATGCCGTCGAAACCGACAAGATCGAAAGCACATCGTTACTCATTCCCTTCAACTCGACGAGAGGAGAGTCGCAATGACGATTAGCCCTCCAGAGCGAGAGGCGAAAGCCAAGGTATCGGTCGATAAAGACCCGGTTCCCACCTCATTTGAAAAATGGGGCAAACCCGGACACTTTAACCGTTCCTTGGCGAAAGGCCCCCAAACCACAACCTGGATTTGGAACCTGCACGCCGACGCTCATGACTTTGACAGTCAAACAAGCAACTTAGAAGACGTATCGCGCAAAATCTTTAGCGCGCACTTCGGACACCTTGCAGTCATCTTTATCTGGCTGAGCGGAGCCTACTTTCACGGCGCTCGCTTCTCCAATTACACCGCCTGGTTAGCCGATCCCACCACCATCAAACCCAGCGCCCAAGTGGTCTGGCCGATCGTCGGCCAAGAAATCCTCAACGGCGACGTGGGGGGTGGCTTCCATGGCATCCAAATCACCTCCGGCCTGTTCCAACTGTGGCGGGCATCCGGCTTCACCAACGAGTTCCAACTCCTGTGCACCGCCATCGGTGGCTTGGTGATGGCCGGTTTGATGCTGTTCGCCGGCTGGTTCCACTATCACAAAAAGGCTCCCAAACTGGAATGGTTCCAGAATGTGGAGTCGATGATGAACCACCACCTGGCCGGACTGCTCGGACTCGGCTCCTTGGGTTGGGCCGGACACCAGATCCACGTTTCTTTGCCCATCAACAAACTGCTGGACTCGGGCGTAGCCGCCAAAGACATCCCGCTACCCCACGAGTTTATCCTCAACCCCAGCTTGATGAGCGATCTCTATCCGAGCGTGGACTGGGGCTTCTTTAAAGGAGTCATGCCCTTCTTCACCCTCAACTGGGGTGTTTACAGCGACTTTTTGACCTTCAAAGGCGGGCTGAACCCGGTGACGGGCGGCTTGTGGTTGAGCGACACGGCCCACCACCACGTGGCGATCGCCGTGCTGTTCATCATCGCCGGTCATATGTATCGCACCAACTGGGGCATCGGCCACAGCATGAAAGAGATCCTCGAAGCCCACAAAGGCCCCTTCACTGGAGAAGGTCACAAAGGGCTCTACGAGATCCTCACCACCTCCTGGCACGCCCAACTGGCCATTAACCTGGCCCTGATGGGATCCTTGAGCATCATCGTGGCCCACCATATGTACTCGATGCCTCCGTATCCGTACATCGCCACCGACTATCCCACCCAGCTATCGCTGTTCACCCACCATATGTGGATTGGCGGCTTCCTGATCGTGGGTGCGGGGGCGCACGGAGCCATCTTTATGGTGCGCGACTACGATCCGGCCAAAAACGTTAATAACCTGCTCGATCGCGTCATTCGCCACCGCGACGCGATTATCTCCCACTTGAACTGGGTGTGCATTTTCTTGGGCTTCCACAGCTTCGGGCTGTACGTCCACAACGACACCATGCGGGCCTTCGGTCGCCCGCAAGATATGTTCTCCGATACGGGGATCCAACTGCGGCCGATCTTCGCCCAGTGGGTGCAGCACCTGCACGAACTGGCTCCTGGCAACACCGCCCCCAACGCGGGCGAAATCGTTAGCCATGCCTTCGGTGGCGGCGTAGTCGCCGTCGGCGGCAAAGTGGCCATGATGCCCATTACCCTCGGCACTGCCGACTTCCTGGTGCATCACATCCACGCCTTCACCATTCACGTCACCGTACTGATCCTGCTCAAAGGGGTACTGTTCGCCCGCAACTCCCGTCTGATTCCAGACAAGAGCGAGTTGGGCTTCCGCTTCCCCTGCGACGGCCCCGGCCGCGGCGGCACCTGCCAAGTCTCCGGTTGGGATCACGTCTTCTTGGGTCTGTTCTGGATGTACAACTCCTTGTCGATCGTCATCTTCCACTTCAGTTGGAAAATGCAGTCCGACGTATGGGGCACCGTATCGCCAGACGGCTCGATCGTGCACATCACCAATGGCAACTTTGCCCAGTCGGCCATCACCATTAACGGCTGGCTGCGTGACTTCCTGTGGGCGCAAGCCTCCCAGGTGATCACCTCCTACGGTTCGGCCCTGTCGGCCTACGGTTTAATGTTCCTAGCCGGTCACTTCGTGTTCGCCTTCAGCCTCATGTTCCTGTTTAGCGGACGGGGCTACTGGCAAGAACTGATCGAATCGATCGTTTGGGCGCATAATAAACTCAAGGTGGCTCCCGCCATTCAACCTCGGGCGTTGAGCATCATCCAAGGCCGCGCCGTCGGTGTCGCTCACTACCTGTTGGGCGGTATCGTCACCACCTGGGCATTCTTCCTGGCCCGAATTATCTCTGTTGGATGAGCCAAAGCGATTAGTTAAGAACTCATGGCAACCAAATTCCCAAAATTTAGCCAGGCCTTGGCATCAGATCCGACCACCCGTCGGATCTGGTACGGGATTGCCACAGCCCACGACTTTGAAAGTCACGATGGCATGACCGAGGAAAATCTGTATCAAAAGATTTTCGCCTCCCACTTCGGTCACATCGCCATCATCTTCTTGTGGACTTCTGGCAACCTGTTCCACGTGGCCTGGCAAGGCAACTTCGAGCAGTGGGTCACCGACCCCCTCAACATCCGTCCCATCGCCCACGCGATTTGGGATCCCCAATTCGGACAGCCCGCCGTCGATGCGTTTACGCAAGCGGGCGCGTCCAGCCCGGTGAACATTGCCTATTCCGGCGTGTATCACTGGTGGTACACCATCGGTATGCGGACCAACGGCGACCTGTATCAAGGATCGATTTTCTTGCTGCTGCTAGCCGCCGTGATGCTGTTTGCCGGATGGCTGCACCTGCAACCGAAATACCGTCCGTCCCTGTCTTGGTTTAAGAATGCCGAGTCCCGGATGAACCACCACTTGGCTGGTTTGTTCGGCGTGTCCTCTCTGGCTTGGACGGGTCACTTGGTTCACGTCGCCATTCCCGAATCTCGGGGCGTGCACGTGGGTTGGGATAACTTCCTATCCATGCCGCCGCACCCGGCCGGGTTAAAGCCCTTCTTTACG
>CAKZKB010000554.1 GCA_937121005.1 uncultured cyanobacterium
ACCGAAATAGTTGAATGGCTCGGTAGCCATTGGACAGCATTTGACAAACGCGGACGCAGGCTTGGGCTTGTTCGCAGGTGGGCTGAATTGCTCTCTCCTCAATGATGGCACACAATTGATAATTACACTATTTTAGCATACCTATGGGGACGATCGCACCAAGAGTTGCGGTAAATCGATCGCCTCTACGGTTTCGAGATCGATCCGTTCCGAAGCGCGATCGATGTCAATTCCGACGATATTGCGATCTCCATCGCCTTTTTGGTGGTTCGGGAGCAAGATGCTCCCATTACCAAACTACCCCCCCATTCTAAAACTATTAAATTTTGTCCGTCAACCCCATCCTCATTTATCCTCTAGACAGTAGCACTGTTTTCGACAAACCATCTGTGTCTATCCCATTTATCTGTGGTTGCAGCTTTGCACATTTGCGCGTGGCTGGAAATTCGCTAATCTTGGTCAAGTTCGCTACGATATGAGACAGGGGGCTACCGTAATCTTACAATAGCTTCACTGTCCCTTTGCTCAATGCGCCCATGCTTCCCGATCCCCGACGGCACACGATTCGACCCTACGGCGTTTGCGCCCTACACGGCTTGGCGGTTCGCGAGTTCACCCCGATCGCGGTAGACTCGCGGCGGGGCTATTTAGTCGAGATCGATCGCGCCACCAACAACACCCGCATTCTCAACCCCAACCAAACTCGCGACTGGCTGGGGACAACGGGGCTGGCACTGTGGGAGGATACCCTATGGTTGAGTCGCGACGATAGCGTTTACCGTTGCACCTGGGGCAATTGGCAACCCGATCGCTTCGTGAGTTTGCCCTATCCTGCCAATGGCGTGGCAGTATGGGACTCGACGGTTTATGTCACCTGCCAAAAATCGTCTTATATTTGGGTATTTGATGCCCGCACTGGAGACGAAATTACTAAATTTTACGCCCCCGGTGTCGGTGTAGAAAATCTTGCCGTTCGCGATGAAGAACTGTGGGTTTGCGATAGCACCGAACAAACGGTTTACT
The DNA here is from genome assembly GCA_937121005.1 of uncultured cyanobacterium. Classification (GTDB taxonomy): domain Bacteria; phylum Cyanobacteriota; class Cyanobacteriia; order Cyanobacteriales; family Geitlerinemataceae; genus CAKZKB01. The sequence continues at coordinate 1,024 of CAKZKB010000554.1, forward strand.
GCATGGATCGGGCTACGGGTCAGGTGCGCTTTAGCATTTTAACACCGTTTGCATCGCCAACGGGATTGACGTTTTATCGCGACGAAGACTTGGGCGAAGAGATTCTTTATGTAGCATACTCTGAGGAAGAACCCTACATTCGCGACGACCCCAATTCCGCTCACCCGCACCAACTTTCTTTTCGCGATCGCACGTTTATTCATCCACTTCATTTCCACTACAACCCCGAACAGCATTACACGCTGTCTAACGGGTATTTAATCGAGATGTCCTACGTCGAGGAAATCGATGCCCTCGATCCGGTGGATTTGAAGAATTTAGAATGGCGCATTGGCTTACCTTTAGACACGCCTCGCCAAAAAGTAAAGCACGTCGAAGCCATTGGTTTACCGTTTCGCGAAGAGATCGAAGCAGGACAGCGCGTGGCCGTGTTTTCTTTCGACAAACTCGATCGCCACGAGGCCCATCTTTTTGGTTGGAAAGCGCTGCTGGAAGTGCGAGGAATTAAATACCACCTCACGCCGAAAGATGTGGAAGGTCGCCCGGAAATGCCGCAAGACTTGCGCGATCGCTATCTGGTCGATAACGATAATTTAGCCATGGACACCGAAATCGTCCAGCGTAGCGCTCAAAACGCGATCGGTAGCGAAATGAACCTGTTGCGGCAAGTCTTACAAATCCGCGACTACGTTTACGATCGCCTCGATTATGGCATTAAACCCCATATCGATCCTCCCGATGAAGTGCTGCGGCGCGGGGTTGGTTCCTGTGGCGAATACGTGGGAGTTCTACTCGCATTGTTGCGCTTGAATGGCATTCCCTGTCGCACGGTGGGGCGCTACAAATGTCCCCCGAAAGCCGAGTATCGTCACATTCCTTTAGAACCCGATTTTAATCACGTTTGGATGGAGTTTTACATTCCCGGTTTGGGTTGGGTTCCGGTAGAGTCGAATCCCGACGATCTCGATCGCGGCCCCTATCCAACTCGGTTTTTTATGGGCTTGGCGTGGTATCATATTGAAATCACCAAAGACAACAAATTCGAGGTCTTGCTGCGCGATGGCGAACCCATTCCCAAAACTGAACTGTCTTTAGGGGATTTGGCTATCAATCACGTCCGCTTCCAAATTTTAGAGGAGTTGCCGCCTGTGGGTAAATAGCACGACGCTTACGGGTTTCGATTGTTATTGTAGGGGCGATTCGCGAATCGCCCCTACAGCAGGGTGGGCATTACCAGCCATACTTCTAGGAATGGGTAAACGCCGTTTACCCCTACATCTAATCTCGATCCGTTCCATTAAGTCTAGACATTGGCACATTCCCCCTAAAACCTAAAACCTAATACCTAAAACCTAATACCTAACAAATCCCTCTTTTATGCCAAAAATATCCTCGATCGCGTTCTTATTTCTACTCGCTGTCATGGCGGGTTGCAGTTCTTCGCCGCCACCCGAGACCGCAGAGAGATCCACCGAACCCACTCCCGATACGATCGCCGCTACGCCAACCTCTTCGACCGATCTAATCAGCGATCGCCCCGATCCGACAGTACAGCAACAAGTCGAAAACGCGATCGGCGAACTGGCGAGTTTGGGGTTCGATCCGAACCGACAAGGGGTGTGGATCCAAACAGACGAGACTCTCCTGGCGAACTATAACGGAACCCTCCCCCTTCCCGCCGCTTCGGTGACAAAAGTGGCCACTACTCTAGCGGCGTTGCGAGAATTGGGGCCAGACCATCGGTTTGTCACCCGTATTGGCGTTGTCGGAACCATTGACAACGGCACAGTCAATGGCGATTTAATTGTTGAAGGGGGCGAAGATCCGTTTTTTATCTGGGAAGAAGCGATCGCGATCGGCAATTTATTAACCGAACTGGGGATCGAACGGGTGACAGGGGATCTGTTGGTATCGGGGAAGTTTTATATGAACTATAAAGCCGATGCGATCGTCGCTGGCAATTTTTTCAAACAAGGCATCGATGCCAGTCTTTGGGATGCGGAAGCCGAGACCCAATACCAAACTTTACCACCGGGAACGCCGCGCCCGCAAGTGGCGATCGCGGGTGAAGTGCGACCCATTTCTACACCGCCTGGAGATACCAATTGGCTTATCGCCCACGACTCGTTTCCCGTCGCAGAATTGCTCGAGAAAATGAACCAATATAGCAATAATTATATCGCCGATATGCTGGCCAATTCCGTCGGCGGCCCCAATGCAGTCGTACAAAGCGTGGTGGAAGCGACGGGGGTTCCCGCAGCAGAAATTCAACTCAGTAACGGTTCGGGGTTAGGAGAAGAAAACAAAATTTCGGCTCGCATGGCGGCGGCGATGTGGCTGGCGATCGCGGATCTCTTACAAGAGTATAACATGACGGTTGCCGATGTATTTGCTGTGGTTGGCGAAGATGAAGGCATTTTAGAAGCCCGTCCCCTGCCCAATTTTTTAGTAACAAAATCGGGCAGTCTCAATTCGGTAGCCACCATTTCCGGCGGTTTGCCCACCCAGGAACGGGATATTATTTGGTTTGGGATGATGAATTATGGTAACGATACGGGAACCTTGCGAGTGCAACAAGAAGCCCTCTTGGGGCGTTTTCTCAGCCAGTGGGGAACGGTTTCGGCTTCGCCCGCCCCATTGAAGTCCACTGCTTCTCGGGTAGGGTTAACTTCGCAAAGCCAAATATTAGAATAAATTCGATCGCCATGCTCAAAATTCTCCACCTCTCCGACATCCATTTAGGCAGCAGTTTTGCACACGGGCAAATCAACCCCGCCACCGGACTTAATACTCGCTTAGAGGACTTTACCGCTACCCTAAAACGCTGCATTGATGCTGCCATTGCTACGCCTGTAGACTTGGTACTGTTCGGCGGCGATGCGTTTCCAGATGCCCGCCCTGCCCCCAACGTTCAAGAAGCCTTTGCTGCCCAATTTCGGCGGTTAGTGGATGCGGATATTCCCACTGTATTATTAGTTGGAAATCACGACCAACACGCCCAAGGACAAGGGGGGGCAAGTTTGTGTATTTATCGGACGTTGGGGGTTCCGGGATTTGGGGTCGGCGATCGCTTGCATACCCACCGCTTAGAGACAAAAAACGGCCCCGTACAGGTGATTACTTTGCCCTGGGTGACGCGATCGACCCTGCTAACTCGTCCGGAAACTGAAGGCATTTCTTTAGAGGAAGTGAACCGCTTGTTAGTGGATAAATTGCGCGTAGCTTTAGAAGGGGAAGTTCGCAATTTGGATCCGGACGTGCCGACAGTGTTACTCGCCCATTTAATGGCCGATCGCGCCCAATTTGGAGCCGAACGCTATCTCGCTGTCAGTAAAGGGTTTTCGATTCCTGTCTCCTTGTTGGTGCGTCCCGAGTTCGATTACGTGGCGTTGGGGCACGTGCACCGCCATCAAAATCTGAACCCCAGTAACGATCCGCCTGTGGTGTATCCGGGCAGCATCGAACGGGTGGATTTTAGCGAAGAAAAAGAGGAAAAAGGTTACATTGTCGTCGAGTTAGAACGGGGTAGCTGTCAGTGGGAGTTTTGCCCTCTGCCAACGCGATCGTTTGTCACCATTCGCCTGGATGTTTCCGAAGCTGAAGATCCCCAAGCAGAAATTGCCAAGGCGATCGCCAAGAAAAAGATTACCGATGCAGTGGTACGCTTGGAATACAAACTGCGATCGGAACAACTCGATCGCATTGAGACGGCGACATTGCAGCAGTTACTCGAAACCGCCCACAGCTACACCATTCGCCCGGAATTAGTCAGCCAACTTGCCCGCCCGCGAATGCCAGAATTGGGGGCAGATTGCAGTTTAGATCCTCTAGAAGCCCTCAGTGCCTATTTAGACAATCGCGACGATCTAAAACAGATGAAAGAGGATTTAATTGCAGCGACGGAAAGTTTGCTATCCGAAGAGGAATGGGAGTGGCAACCGACAGCGACAGCCGTTTCTACCCACGACGATCGTCAGTTAAAGTTGTTGTAAGCATTCAGGTGGTACACAGAAACCCGGTTTTGGAGGGGAGAAACTCGAATTTTGTCCGGCTATAGCGAGAAACCGGGTTTCTACACCCGATTCGGATCTGTTAGAATATTTATGGGATTCGTATGGGCGAGGCATTCGCACAAGAACATGAAGATTTCGCAGACAACTCAGTTGGCGAATGCCTAGTACAGCTTGGCGGAAGTAGGCTTACCATTGCGAAATGTACGTTGTCGCTACACTGCGAGCTAGTACATTGAGATAGTTGGCTTATTTATGCCACCCTGTACTAGCCCTCTTTAAGGTGCATCACATTGTATCATTGGTAGGTAAGTAATCGGAATCAAGTGTCTCCTCTTGCGAAAATGGCGATGTTTCTGGGAAGCGATCGATACTCATTCCCGTTTCGTCAGCCGCTAATTCTCGGGCATCTTGATAAGACTCATCAAACATTTCTATAAAATAGCGATACAAACTCGGGCTGTCTTTCAATAGTTTTTGCAGTCGCTTCCGATGTTCGCGAATTGTGTATTTCCAGCTATTGGTTCGTTTTTGAGGTTGATATTTATACTTTAGTAAGTGCATGAGGAGGACTCGCAGATTGCTTGTCAGTGCGTGTTTCTCGCTTCTTCCCATGGTTTCGATTTCTTCAGCCAAATTGTCGATATCGAGTTCGTGGAATTTGCCATCGCGCAACAATTTTGATGTAGTTTCGATCCACAGGTAAAAGTCGCGATCGTACAGCGTCGCCAAGTCGATCGCGTTTTGAGGTGTATCGGTGGAAGATTTCATCATTAACTCCTATACGGGTAAATAATCGCTATCTAAGGTTTCCTCAAGGGAAAATGGAGAACTTACCGGGAAGCGATCGCGATCGACTCCCATTTCGATCGCTGCTAGATTTCGCGCTTCTCGATAGCATTCTGCAAACACAGTCTCGAAGTATCGGCGCAGACTCGGACTTTCTTGAAATGCTTTTCGCAGTCGCTTCCGATGTTCGTAAATGGTATATTGCCAGCTATTCGTTCGTTTTTCGGGCTGATATTTATATTTTAACAAGTGCGTGAGGAGAATTTCTAGATTGCTCGCGATCGCCCGTTTTTCACTTCTTCCCATCGTTTCGATTTCTTCTGCGAGATTGTCGATATCGAGTTCGTGTAATTTGCCATCGCGCAACAATTTCGATGTGGTTTCTATCCACAGGTAAAAGTCGCGATCGTACAGTGTCGCCAAGTCGATCGCGTTTTGAGGTGTATCGGTGGGAGATTTCATCATTAAACTCCTATGCGGGTAAATAATCGCTATCTAAGGTTTCCTCAAGGGAAAACGGAGAGGTTTTGGGAAAACAGTCGATATTCATTCCCGTTTCGTCAGCCGCTAACTTTCTTGCTTTCTGATAGCACTTCTCAAAAACCTCTTCTATATAGCGCTTCAAACTCGGGCTATCTTCCAACAAGATTTCTATGCGATCGCGATGCTCTCGAATGGTAAACTTCCAGCTATTGGTCTGTTTTTGAGGTTGATATTTATACTTCAGTAAGTACATGAGGAGAATTCTCAGGTTGCTTGCTAGTGCGTGTTTCTCGCTTCTTCCCATGCTGTCAATTTCTTCAACGAGATTGTCAATATCGAGTTCGTGGAATTTGCCATCGCGCAACAATTTCGATGTGGTTTCGATCCACAGGTAAAAGTCGCGATCGTACAACGTCGCCAAGTCGATCGCGTTTTGAGGGGTATCGGTGGAGGATTTTATCGTCATTCCTCGGGGGGTAGGTAATCCGTGTCTAGGGTTTCCTCAAGGGAAAATGGAGAAGTGACCGGAAAGCGATCGCGATTCAGTCCCGTTTCAATACTAGCCGATTTTCGGGCCTTTTGATAGCACTTCTCAAAAACCTCTTCCAAATACCGATTTAAACTCGGACTGTCCTCGAGTACGATCTGCAAGCGATCGCGATGCTCGTAAATCGTATATCGCCAACTGTTCGTTCGCTTTTCAGGTTGGTATTTATATTTTAGCAGGTGCGCGAGCAGAACCCGCAGGTTGCTTGTTAGGGCGTGTTTCTCGCTTCTTCCCATGCTGTCAATTTCTTCAACCAGATTGTCAATATCGAGTTCGTGGAATTTGCCATCGCGCAACAATTTCGATGTGGTTTGGATCCACAAGTAAAAATCGCGATCGTACAACGTCGCCAGGTCGATCGCGTTTTGAAGGGAATCAGTAGAAATACTCATTATGTTTGCACTCTCAATTATATTGCACAACTAGACATTTCCATTATAACCGATCTATTCGCGATCGCCCAGTGAAGCTGTGTCAATTTTTTGATGTCCGCGCCTCCTTCGATTGTATTGACTTCATAAAGTACCTGTTTCTCGTTATAAAAATTAAGAAAACTTTAAGCATTGCACAATTATTCTTGTTAAACTGAAAGTAAATCGTTAAATTAAGGGATAAAAAATATGGTTTTCGCCGCGATCGAAACGGTCTCCCAGTCCCCGCGCCAGCAAGATTTTGTTTTGTGGTTGGACGAAGTGGGGATCGCGGATATCCCCCTTGTCGGTGGCAAAAACGCCTCTTTAGGCGAACTGATTCAGAAACTGGCTCCCCAGGGAATCAACGTCCCCGGTGGGTTCGCGACGACAACTTATGCCTATCGCTATTTCATTGAGAAGGCGGGGTTGGCAGAAAAATTAGCTCGCATTTTTGCCGATCTCGACATCGAAGATCCGCGCAACCTGCACGATCGCGGCGAGGCGGCGCGGGAGTTAGTGCTGTCTGCACCGTTCCCAAAAGTGTTGGAAACTGCGATCGCCTCGGCCTATTTTAAAATGTGCGATCGCGACAGTCACGGCAATTTCTCTCAGTGTTACATTGATGTTGCAGTGCGATCGAGTGCTACCGCCGAAGACTTACCCGATGCCAGTTTCGCCGGACAACAAGAGACCTATTTAAACGTGCGGGGTGCCAAAGCGGTTATCGAAGCCTGTCACCAATGCTTCGCCTCTTTGTTCACCGATCGCGCCATTTCTTACCGTCGAATCGAAGCCGCCAAGGGCAACACAGAGATCAACAACTTGGTCGGCACCGCGGTCAACGTCCAAGCGATGGTGTACGGCAACATGGGTGCCGATTCCGG
>CAKZKB010000555.1 GCA_937121005.1 uncultured cyanobacterium
GATAGTCATCGCAGCCTGCATCGAGACATTTTTGCCGAGCGCCGGCCATGGCGTTAGCCGTTAAACCGATGACCGTTGTATGTCGATCGTCCCCTTCGCGATCGCGCAATTGTTTCGTGGCTTTGTAGCCGTCGAGAATCGGCATTTGGCAGTCCATCAAAATGATATCGTACTCTTTTGCAGCCGCGCGATCGAGAGCCTGCTGACCGTTGCTCACCCAGTCGGCTTTGTAGCCAATTTCTTCTAGCATGAGTAAGATCAGTTGGCGGTTGTCGGGAAGGTCTTCAGCGACTAAAATTTTAAAGGTTTTGCGAGCGCTTAAATCTTCTTCCGAAGGGCGATCGGGTGTAGTTTCCGTCGAAAGCAAGCCATCGTGAGGTTGTAACGGGAGGGTGAACCAAAAGGTCGAACCCTCTCCCAGTTGGCTTTCGATACCGATTTCGCCGTTCATCAGTTCCACTAAGCGTTTAGAAATGGCCAGACCCAACCCCGTACCGCCATAGCGACGGCTGGAGGTAGTGTCCAGTTGACCGAAAGGACGAAACAATTTTGACAGGTTTTCTGGGGCAATCCCAATGCCCGTATCGGTGACAGTAAAGGTAATTCGGACTGGGGTTTCGTCCGTCGATCGCGTTTCTTCGTTCTCTTTGTAGCAACCCAATTTCACAGCAACCGCGACCGAACCGCGATCGGTGAATTTGAGGGCGTTGCCAATTAAATTAATTAAGATCTGCTGCAAGCGATCGTCGGCTCCAATCACTGTTTCGGGCAAGTTTTCGTCTACTGACGATCGCAGTTCGACGTTCTTTTCTTGCGCTTGGGACTCGAACAGTTCCACTACCGATCGCACCAAACCCAAGACATTAAACGGTCGCGATTTTAAGCGCAACTCGCCTGCTTCCAGTCGCGACAAATCGAGAATATCGTCAACTAAAGAGAGTAACGTGCGACTGCTGCGATATAACGTCGAAACCAACTGACGCTGACGATCGCCCAAAGTCGAATCGCGCAACAGCAGTTGACTCATTCCCATTACCGCATTCATCGGCGTGCGAATTTCGTGGCTGACATTGGCTAAGAATTCGCTTTTGGCACGGTTAGAAGAATCTGCCGATCGCGCTTCGGCGATCGCCCGTGCGAGTTGTTGATTTTGGTAGGTGAGTCGTTCTTCAATTTGTTTGCGATCGCTGATATCGGTTCCCACGCAAAGGATCTCGATCGGTTGGTTATTCTCATCGCGGCGAAACACAATTCCACGCACGTAAAACCAACGCCAAGACTCGTCTTTATGGCGCATTCGGCACTCGCTATCGAGGGGACTATCATCGCCAACCGCAGCAAAGGCTTGGAAGTATTCGGTAATTTTTTCACCATCTTCCGGGTGTACCAGCGCGTCCAAACTGTTCTCAATGCGTCGTTCGAGATCGCGATCTTCGCCGCCAAGCATTTCAGCCATAGGCTGATTGAGGTAAGTGGTGCGCTGCTGCTGTAAATTGTAGATATAAATAATGCTGGGGCTGGATTCGGCAATGCGAGAAATGAAGTTGCGACTCTCTTGTAACTCCTGCTGAACTTGTTTGAGATCGGTCACTTCGGTAACGGCGACAGCGACACGACGATCGCTGTCGAGATCCACCGGATAAAAACTGGCGATCCAGTAGCGCTGACAGTCGGGAGTAGCCGGAGTTGTTCCTTCTATTTCCACGTTGCGCTCGGGAGTTCCGGTGTCCAAAACTCGGCGCACGATACTCTCGATGCGCTCTCCAATTTCGGGTAAAATGTCACTCGGTCGCTTGCCTAAATGTTCCTCAATGGATAAACCGTTAATATCGGCTAAGGTCTGGTTAACTCGCACGTACTGTCCTTCGCGATCGTGCAAGCACAATCCGATCGGACTGGCATCATAAATGGTTTCAAGCAGAGTATTGGTCTGTTTGAATTGTTGTTGAATGCGCTTCAGTTCGCTGATATTGACAAACGTGAGTACGATGCCGTCGGTGCTGCCATCTTCGCGAATGTAGGGGTTAACTCGCGCCAGCAATTGTTCCCTGGTGGTGGTCAGGGTAAACTCGCGCTCGATCGGGTTTTCGGTTTCCACGACTCCCTGGAGAATGTTGACCAAATCGGAACAGTTGAGATTGTGGGTAAAATGCTCTAACGGGCGACCGATATCCGTTTTGCGAATGTTGATGGCGTGGGTAGCGGCAGGGGTGAAACTGCGAATGTTTAAGTTGCGATCGAGGAAAATAACCCCCAGATCCGTACTGCGAAGTAGGTTATCGATATCGTTATTGAGTCGGGTCAGTTCTTGAATTTTGCTTTGATGTTCGGCATTGACGGTATAGAGTTCTTCGTTGACCGATTGCAGTTCTTCGTTGGTGCTTTGTAACTCTTCGTTGGAGGCGAGGAGTTCTTCGTTAGTGGCTTGTTGCTCTTCGTTGGTGGTCTCGAGCTCTTCAATGGTCACTTGCAAATTTTCCCGAGTTTGCTGCAATTCGTACTCGAGTTCGGTAATTTGTTGGGCGGCTTCTTCGTTGACTTCAAAGCGCAGCGCCACTTGACTGGGTGCGGGTTGTTGCTCGATTTCAAACACGACGACCAAGTAACCGGCTGCAATCAGATTGCCATTACCGTAGCTGACGCGCAAACTAACATTTTTTTCGCCTTCGCCGCCATCGAGTTTGATGCCCGTATAGGTGACAGATTCGCGATTGCGTTTGGCTCGGTGCAGTGCCGTCGTCAGGGGCAATTTTAAGGGCAATCGCACGACTTCAGTAATGTCTAAAACGGTTTCGCCCACTGCAAATTCTAGCAAGTTGGCGTTGTTATAAAAAACTCGCAGCAGTTGGTTGTCGCTGTTGACCAACACGCAGGTCATCAACCGCGCCTCGAAGCAAGATTGAAATACTTCTTCGATGATGCGATCGAACTGCTGGCGGCGAGATTTAGTGCGCCGGGAGGAAGTCAGGGGCGCAACGATCGTTTGCCGACTAATGGGATAAACGGAAAGCTGATTGTCGTGGCGCTTTTGGAACAGTTTCCACTTGGCATCGAGGGTGGTAAATTCTTCGGCAATTTCGCCCAGGGTTTCAGAACTCCCCAGAAATAAAATTCCTTTCGGTGCGAGGGAAAAATGCAGCAAGCGGACGACGCGCTGTTGGAGTTGCGGCTGCATATAAATCAGCACGTTGCGGCAACTGACCAGGTGCATTTTAGAAAATCCGGCATTTTTGGTCAGATCGTGAGGAGCGACAATCAGCATTTCTCGCAAGCGTCGCTTCACCTGAAAGCGGCCGCCGTTATAGCTAAAATAGCGATCGAGTCGTTCGGGAGAAACTTGGTTGGCAATATTTTCGGGATAGACCCCTCGGGCGGCGGTTTCTAAAGATTGACCGTCGAGATCGGTGGCAAAAATTTTAATTTGAATTGTTTTATCCGTGCGGGCGATCGCTTCATCTAAGAGAATGGCCATGGAATAGGCTTCTTCTCCGGTGGCGCAGGCGGGAATCCAAACCCGAAGCTGTTGGTGGGATTCGACGCGATCGACGACAGAGGGAATCACGTGCTGCTCTAAAATATCCCAAGCGGGACGATCGCGGAAAAAGCAAGTCGCGCCGATGAGCAAGTCTTGACGGAGGTTTCTTTGCTCGTCTTCGGAGCGATGGAGCAAGCGAATGTAGGCATCCAGGTTGCTTTGGGTGAGGGCGCAGCGATGGAGAATGCGGCGGCTGATGGTGCTAATTTTGTAGTGGGAAAAGTCGATGTCTTCGCGATCGGCGAGGATGTCGAGGATGTGTTGCAGGCGATCGGGATCGACAACGGGGGTATCTTCCCCTTTGCCCGAGGCGATATAGCTGTTGCGAAAGTTCACCAGATCGAACACCGCATCGCTCAACTGTTCGGGGGAGAGAATTTCATCCACCAGCCCCGAGGGAATGGCACTGCTGGGCATACTGGTAAACTGGGCGGTTTCTGGGGACTGTACCAAAGCGATACCCCCGGCGCGGCTGATGGCTTTCAGGCCTTCAGTGCCGTCGCTGCCCGTTCCCGAGAGCAAAATGCCGATAATTTGCCGATCCCAGTTGTTAGCAAGGGATTTAAAGAAAATATCGATGGGGTAGTTGATGCCTTCGGTGCGTTCGCTCGATCGCAACTGACCGTTTTCTAGGCGGACGTTGTAGCGCGGGGGGAGGACGTAAATGGTGTCGGGGGCGATGTCCATGTCGCCTGCAATTTCGCGGACTGCCAAGGGCGTTTGGCGCTGGAGAATTTCGCTCATCTGGCTGGGATGGTCGGGCGAGAGGTGCTGTATCACTACGAAGGCGGCGTTGGGGCGATCGGGCAAGCTCCCAAAAAACGCCTCTAACGCTTGTACGCCGCCGGCTGACGCGCCAATACCGATGATTAAGAAGCCTTGTTCCGAGTTGCGATCGCTCATACAGTCCTTTTGCGTACAAATCTCAAGCCGAGATCGCCTTGGCGATCTCGGCTTGTCAAACGATTTTTATTTTGCTAAATATGGGATCGCCAGTTCTTAGTGTAAGGGCAAAAAAGAAAAATCCCAACCGCTTGGGTTGGGACATGGGGGAATCGCATCTATACCTTCTATCGGCAGTTGACCCCCGATTTTACGGAAACGGGACGATTTTGTTACAAAACTTAACACGGGAGCTCTTTTAGTGAGGAGGCCCCCGTGTATGGAGATGGGGGATTGGGGGGACAATCAGTGACCAGTGTTAAGTGACCAGTGACCAGTTTTAAGATCCTGTTTCATCCTTCATCCTTCCCCCTTCATCCTTCCCCCCTACTCGAATTCCACCTCGAAGCCATCGCCATCGCCGCCGCCGTTGCTTTCGGCATTGCTACCGCCGCTAACGGGGGCTAAATCGATTTGTTGGCGATAGTAATCGACGCTTTTAACTTGTACTTCCACGCGATCGCCCAAGCGAAACTGCTTGCGATTTTTGCGTCCTACTAACGTTTGTTGACGCGATCGATATTCGTACCAATCATCTTTTAGGGAGGAAACGTGTACCAACCCTTCTAAGCGACTGGGGGCTTCTCCTTGCTGCCCCGATTCGATTTCGACGAAAAAGCCGTAAGATTGAACTCCGGTAATTAAGCCTTGGAAAACTTCCCCCGTGCGCTGCATCATTGCTCCTGCTTTTTGCAAGCCTTCGAGATCGTCTTCGGCTTCAACCGCGAGTCGTTCTCGCTCCGTCAACCGTACCGCCGCCACCGCGAACCGACTTTCGAGTTCTTGATGGATATCCGGGGGCAAAACGTTCCAAGAAATTTTGCCGTGACAAGACGAATGGCGCAAGTTTACCGAGTCTTTCGATCGCGTCGTGCGGCGATCGCGCCCTTCGGCAAACACTTGATGTAACGTGCGCTGCAACAGCAAATCGGGATAGCGATGCAAGGGGGCATTAAAATGAGTGTAACCGTTTTCGATCGCCAAACCAAAATGGGGCCCGGATTGGGTGCTGTAGTAGGAATTTTTCAGCGTTGATTCCAGCAGGTAGGTGAGAATTTTCTCGTCATCGAGTTCGTCAAACTGATCCACAAACTGCTTGAAATCGCTCGGATCGACGGTTTCTTCGTCTTCGAGCCACAATTCCACCCCCAAATTGCCCGCCAGTTTGATGGCTTCTTGGACATCCGCCAAATCCGGGGATGGATGCACGCAGTAGAGGGCGGGAACATCTAAGGCTTGCAGGTGTTTGGCGACGCATTGATTGGCGAGTAAGACAATTTCGCAGACGATCGCCTGGATATCGTTAAACGAGGAGAGAACCACTGCCCCTAACGGTTGTTCGTCGTCAAAATGTCCGCTAGAATCGGGTAAATTGAGATCGAAAGAACCGCGCTGGTAGCGATCGTCGCGGAAGGCTTGCCCGAACATGGGCAATTGATCGATGGCATCGAGTACCGCATTAGAAATGCCCTCGAAGGTGCTTTCTTCCGTGCGATCGAGGATTTCCTGACCGCGATCGTAGCTCATTTGGCAGTCTACGCGCACCACTGTCGGCTGGATTTCGTATTCAATAATATCGCCGACATCGTTGAGTTTCAGCAACACCGAAATCGCCAAGCGATCGGTATCGGGGACAAAACCAACGCGATCGCGGTAATTTTCGGGGAGCATGGGTAACACCAAATCCCCCAAATAAATTGTCGTTCCCCGGCGCAACGCCTCGCGATCGACCGGAGAATCGGCGGGCAAGTGGTGGGCGATGTCGGCAAAGTGGATCCCCAACTGCCAAAGATTGCCCTGGTGTTGCAAGGAAATGGCGCGATCGATGGGAGTATCGCCCTCATGGTTGGCGGAAAACGCCAGGGTGAGGGCTTCGCGCAGATCCACGCGCCCCACCA
>CAKZKB010000556.1 GCA_937121005.1 uncultured cyanobacterium
ATGGGGGCACTGTCGAAAAAAAGGGCAGAACTGTCTCCAATTCGAGGGTTCGGCGGTCGCAAAATTTTAGAATGAAACGACCCTAACCTATTAGAGGGGGGGGCTGCTGGTTGACTGACCGAAGAAGTCTTAATTTTGAATTTTGAATTCTGAATTTTGAATTGGAGCGTAGCGACTTTACCATGATTGCCATCCCATGCGGCTTTAGCCAGTAGGTTGGGTTGAAGCATGAAAACCCAACAATCGCGCATTGATGATGTCGGGGATCGTTCCTCTACCCAACCTACGAGAAGAACTCGGACAAACGAACAGTTACAGTTCTAATTTTTAACTGTCTCCTCCGGTTCGGCAACTTCTCGGACGCGATAAATGGGGCGATCTTGAGATTCGTGATAGGTTCGCATCAGCAATTCAGCCAGCAACCCGAAGCAAAACAGTTGTACGCCCGTTACTAACAGTAATACGGCTAGGCTCAACAAAGGACGATCGCCGATACTCTGGCCGAACAGCAGTTTTAACGCGGTTAAATAGATCCCCAAACTGCCTCCGACTGCCATGGATCCCAAGCCTAGCAAGCCAAAAACGTGCATGGGACGAGTGAGAAACTTCTTCATAAACCAGATCGTGAGCAAGTCCATCAACACCCGAAACGTGCGTCCCAAGCCATATTTACTCTGACCGAACCGCCGGGGATGGTGGCGAACGGGCAACTCGGTAATTCGCGCCCCTTCAATATAAGCCAAGGCGGGTAAGAAGCGGTGGAGTTCTCCATACAAATTCATGTCCGCCGCTAGTTCGGCGCGGTAGGCTTTTAGGGAACACCCGTAGTCGTGCAATTCGACTTCCGTAACCCGCCCGATGATCCAGTTGGCCATTTTTGATGGTAAGATGCGAGTCAGTTTGGCATCTTGGCGATTTTTGCGCCAGCCGCTCACCAAATCGTAGCCTTCCTCGAGCTTAGCGAGTAGCATGGGAATATCGGCCGGATCGTTTTGTAAGTCGCCGTCGAGGGTGACGATCGCCTTACCCCGTGCGTGTTTGAAACCCGCCGCCATGGCGGGGGTTTGTCCGTAGTTGCGCCGCAATAGGACAGCACGCAGATCCGATCGCAGTTTAGCTTGTTGTTTGAGCCATTCGGGGGATCCGTCGGTGGAACCGTCGTCTACGCAGATAATTTCGTAACGCAACCCGGCGGTTTGCAAGGCGGCGGCGATCGCGGCTACGAGATGGGGTAGGCTTTCGATTTCGTTGTATATCGGGACGATCGCCGATACATCGAGACGATCGCCGTTGGTGTCGATCGCGATCGGGGGTTTGGGGACAGAAAAAGCGCTCATTCCTCACTCCAAGAGCAAACAATTCGTTTCTACGGTCGATACAGCCATCTAGCCTGACCGATCGCCCCCGAATTGTCAATCAGTGTAACATCAAACCCGGCGATGCGAGCGGGGAATGCGCCACTAAGGAAAATTCCTGATACAGTGGCAATTGCACCGTCAGATCGGATTCGAGTTACCCCACCGCCGATGAAAAAGACTCCCGTTGTCCCGATCGCCCTTACTGCTGTTGCTGCCGTCGCTGCCATTGGCGCAGTGGCTTACTGGATTGTGGCGCGAAATGCTCGCCTGGCCTTGGTTCCGGCGGGTTCGGAAACCATTCCCCAAGCGGCGATCGCCACTGTATCGATCTCTAGCGATCCGGACGAGTGGCAGCAACTCCGTCAGTACGGTACGCCAGAAAGCCAAGCCCTGGTTGACGACGGTTTGAACCAACTCGGCGAACGCCTGCTAGCGGACAACGGTATCGACTACCGCCGAGATATCGCCCCCTGGGTGGGGCCAGAAGTGACGGTGGCCTTTTTCCCGCCGCCGGAATTTGAAGCCACCCCAGACGACTTACCCGACGTGGAAGACGCGCGATCGTCGGCGGCGATCGTCCTCCCGATCGAGGATCCGCAAGAGGCGCAGGCGGTACTCGATCGTCCGGATTTAGAAACTTGGGCCAAGCGATCGTATAACGAGATTGAAGTGTGGGAAAAAGGCAGTGGCGACGACAAACAATATGCCGCCGTTTTGGGGCAGAAGTTTTTCGCAATCGCTAATGCTGCCCCGGCAATTGAAAGCATCATCGACACTTACAAAGGTGAAGATTCTTTACTCGATATTCCCGGCTACGTGGGGACTTGGGAAACATTTCAAGAAGAGGACGATCCCGAATTTGTGGCCCGCACGTTTTTTAACATTCCTGAAGCGATCGCAGTCAGTTCGGAAAATTCCGCTCGTCCGCTAACACCAGAACAGTTAGAAGCAGTACAACAGCAAGGTCTAGCGACGATCGTCCGTTTAGAAACTGAAGGCATATTGTTCCGTTCTATTTCTTGGCTGAAACCGAACAGCGATCGGCGGTTTGCGGTGGTTAATGCGGCTGAAGGAATGGCCGATCGCCTCCCTCAAAATACAGTGATGATGATGTCGGGTGGCAACCTACAACGCACTTGGCAAGACTACGCCGAAACTGCCCGCACGAACCCCATGTCTCCTCTCGATCCCGATTGGTTAGAACAAGCGCTGCAACAAACGGTAGAATTGGATTTAGAAGCGGATTTGCTCTCGTGGATGCGCGGCCAATTTGCTTTAGCATTAGTGCCAACCCCCACAGGTGTTGACGAAACCTTTCCCGGTGGAATTATCTTTATCGTCAAATCCACAGACGGGCGCAAAGCGCGAGATGTACTCGAAAAAGTAGACGAAGCGATCGCCAAAAAATATCAGTTCCAAGTCGGAGAAGCCGAACTTCAAGGGACGAGTGTCGTCAAATGGACGACCCCAATTTCGGGTTTAGAAATTGTACGCGGTTGGCTAGAACCCGATCTGGCTTTCTTTAGCATTGGCGCACCCATTGGCCGGACATTTATTCCCAAACCCGAAGACTCTTTTGCCGATACCGAACAGTTTATTGTTGGCGTTCCGTCTTTGCTCGAACCCAATAACGGTCACTTTTTCCTCGATGTCGATCGCACTCTCAACTCGGGCAATTTTCCGCCGTTACAATTACCTCCGGCGCAAGAGGATATTTTAGAAGCCATTCGTTCCATTGGTGTCACCGCAGCAGTGGCCGATTCTCGCACGACTCGCTTCGATATTTTAGTGCGTTTGCGTCGAACTTCTCGATGAGGGATTAGGTATTAGGGATTAGGTATTAGGTTTTAGGGTGGGCAATGTCTGGCTATTTAGTTAGTAGGGTGGGCAATGCCCACCCTACGGGTGAATTATCGAGAGAAAATGAACGATCGCGCCTCTTGGACAGAGTTTCATTCCCGACTGCATCGAGTCTTACGATCGCGATCGCTTCTTCCGAAAAACGATCGCTTGTTGCTAGCGGTTTCCGGCGGTCAAGACTCCCTATGTTTGGCGCGATCGCTGCTCGATTTACAACCTAAATGGCACTGGGAAATTGCCCTGGTACACTGCGATCACGGCTGGCGTTCCGACTCGGCGGCGAATGCGGACTACGTGGAAAGTTTAGCACTCCATTGGCAGGTTCGCTGCTACCGAGAAACGGCGATCGTCCCTCCTAAAAGCGAAGCAGCAGCCCGACAGTGGCGCTACGAAGTCTTTACCCGCATTGCCCTAGAAGAGGGGTATAATTGTGTGGCTACGGGGCATACAAAAAGCGATCGCGCCGAAACCTTACTCTATAACTTGATTCGCGGTGCGGGCACTGACGGCTTGCAGTCTTTAACCTGGAGGCGATCGCTGTTTATCCAATGTAGGGGCGAACGGCGTTCGCCCATTACAAACAGGGAGGATACAATTAATTTAGTCCGACCCTTACTCGAGTTTACTCGTGACGAAACAGAGCAATTTTGTCTTGACAATGGTATCGAAATCTGGGAAGATGAAACTAACCAAGACCTAAAATACGCTCGCAACCGCATTCGTCACGAACTGTTACCGTATTTGCGCGATCGCTTTCATCCCGGCGTAGAAGAGACGATCGCCCGCACCGCCGAATTGCTGCGAGCCGATGTAGACTGTCTGGAAACTATGGCAGTAGAATTGTGCGATCGCTGTTTGCACAAAGGAGAGGGAGAACCAGCAAATTCTTCATCCTTCATCCTTCAGCCTTCATCCTTGCCCCTATCCCTCGATCGCACCCTGTTACAAACCGCACCCCTCGCACTCCAACGTCGAGTCATGCGCCGCATTCTCGCATCGATTTTACCTCAAGCACCCAACTTCGATCGCATTGAAAAACTCACCGCCTTAATTGTAGCCCCCAATCGATCGCGTAGCGATCCGTTTCCCGGAGGCGCGATCGCGGAAGTCCAGCACCCCCATATTGTTATTTATCGTCTAGGTTCTAGGTTTTAGGAGTGGGGAATTAGGGGACAAGGGGAGGGGGAGAGAGGGAGACAAGGAGAAATTAATATTCATCCTTCAACCTTCATCCTTCATCCTTGAAACCTCACCCCTCATACCTCGTACCTCATACCTCTCAAGAAGCCGCCGCCTGTTGTTGGTCGCCCAAACTACCCACAAACTCTTGTAACTGACCGATGACCTGAGTTTGATAATCTCCCGTTTCTTTAACGTAATTAATCTCCTCAGTCACCGCATCTAGAGCCTGTTTGAGTTCGTTGAGTCGATCCTGAACCGGTTGCAACAACTCCTCGTAAAGCGCTAATTTACCCTGCAATTGAGCCAAAGCCGATCGCTGTTCGGTCAACTCGCCCTCTTGCTGTTTGAGCTCGTTGAGTTGGGTTTCTTGTTCGCCCGCTTGCGCGTCGATTTCCCCTTGTTTCTGCTCGACTTCTTGCTGCAATTGCTCGATTTCGCCGCAGACGCGATCGAGGGTTTCTTGGTACTTTTGCTGTTCGCCCTGCAAGTGATTCACTACTGGCGATACATCCACTTGCCCGCCGCTACTGGCAATTTCAGGCGTGCCCAAACGCCGCCACAGCGTCGCTTGATGCTGGTTCATCACTTGCTCTTTCTCGCGCAAACTGCGACGCTGACCGACTAACGATTCGTTTTGCATTTGGTAGCTTTCGTTGGCTTCGGCCAGTTCTTTTTCCAGTTGCTCCCGTTCGCCCCCGGAAGCGCCATCGCGCTTCGCTTCAATCTCGTTAATATCTTGGCGTTGCAGCGTCAGTTCCTCCTCTTGATCGCTGACGAAGCGGAACCCTTTTTCTAACTCTTGTTGGAGTTCGCGAACGCGCTGCTGTAACTCGTTGAGGGGCATATTTTCTAAGGCCGCCGCATCCACTTTGGGGCCGCCGCCTTCAGCCGGAGTCACCGACAGTTGGGAGAGTTGTTTCTGGAGTTCTTCCTGGCCGCTGATACGTTCGCGCTGTACCTGTTCGATCTCGCGCTTCAGTTCCAGCTTAGTTTGCATCCCTTGTAACTCAGCCCGCGATCGGGCCAAATTATCTCGGAACTCGTGCCACTGCTGCCAGCGCGTAGAAATATCGCCCGATCGAGTCTCGATCTCTTGCTGCTGGCGATCGGCCTCTCCCCGTTGGGTTTCCACTTGCTGCCAAAAACCATCGAGGGTTTCTTGCTGGCTGTTGGCTTTTTCTTTGGCTGCTTCCAAGCGATCGCGCAGGGAGTCCGAAGACGCGATCGCCCCTGCCAGCGCCGTCAACAACTCGTTGATATAATTCGACTGTTCCTCTCCCAATACCGACATTTGCGCCATTTGGGCCTGCTGCTCTTCCACCTGGCCCATTTGCCCGCGCAACTGTTCCCAGGCTGCATCTAGCTCGGCCCGGCTGCTTTCGACCTCCTGCTTCAGTCGATCGACCTCCGCCTGAGTCCCTTCGATTTCTTGACGCTTGGAGTCGAGTTGTTCCGACTCCTCCTGCATTTGCTCGAGTTGCTCGCGCCGGGCCTCCATCTCCATTTCCCGACGGTTGAGCTCCTGACTTTGGTAGGTCAGCGACTGCTTCCACTGCTCGATCTCTTCTTCTTGGGTCTTAAACTTCTCTTGGAAGCGGGAAAAGTTCTGTAAAATGCTCACCAACTTCGGCCCGGCCTCTTTGGGCTTGCCCTGTATCTGCTTGTTGGTGACTTCGGCAAACACCAGCGCTCCGCTATTAAAATCGCTCGCGTCTTCAGCCGAAACAATCTCGTCGCCCGTTACGGCCGTCCAACTTTGTTCGTTTCGCTGACACGCCAGCAACTTGAGTTCGGCTTTGCCGCCCCCCATAAAACCGCTTTTTTTCTGGACTTCCGCTAGATACAGCACGCTAACCTTACCTCTCTGATATTCGTAATGGTGTCAATGGGTGGGTATGAATCGGTTCGGCAACGGGAGAGCGCCTCGCTGGGCAAGGACGATCGCTCTTCGCAGCTATTGTATCTCTCTTGACC
>CAKZKB010000557.1 GCA_937121005.1 uncultured cyanobacterium
TCTAGAATCTGGAGAGTTGACACAAACGGAAACTTGGCGAGAATTAATTAGCGTCTTCGGAGGAAATTTTGTGGGTTTTGCGATTTGGTTTAATTAAGTCTCGATCGCTTCAGTCGGTTGTTATATCATGACGATCGCGCGAACTCAGCAAGTGGCGTAGAAACCCGGTTTCTCGTCCGTAGCTAGACTAAATTCGAGTTTTTCCTTTCAGAAACCGGGTTTCTGGGGAAACTGTTGTGATACAATCGAAAATGGGCGAACTCAACAAATAAAATCGATGTCAATCAAATTAACCTTTTGTTTAGCCGCGATCGCGCTTCTAGGGGCGATGGGTTGCACCCCTCCCCAGACGGAAACCTCCGAAAACACTGCCGAACCCGTTGCCGAAACCAGTACCGAAACCACGTCTGAAGGGACGGGAACCCTCGCCGTCAAAGCCAACGGCGAAGACTTCGTGCGTCAAGGGTTTACAACCAAAGATGGCTGGGAAATTGAGTTCGACAACCTCTACGTCACCCTCGCCAACGTCACCGCCTATCAAACCGATCCGCCTTTCGATCCCCAAGGCGAAGCCGAACTCGAACCTCAAGAAACCGTTCTCGTTAGCGACCTGAAAACTGTCGATTTGGCAGCCGGAGACGAGACCGCCGAACCGATTGTAATCGATACGCAAACCGCAGCGAGCGGTCATTACAATGCCCTGTCGTGGCAAATGGCAAAAGCCACAGAAGGAGACGCGCAAGGACACGCGATCGTCCTGGCCGGAACGGCACAAAAAGCAGGCGAAACCATCGATTTCGTGCTGAAACTCGATCCCGAATTAACCTTTACCTGCGGCGAATTTGTGGGAGACAGCCGCAAAGGATTTCTAGAACCCGAGGACACCGCCGATCTAGAAGCAACCTTTCACTTCGACCACTTGTTTGGCGATGGCGAAGCACCAGCCGACGACGACATCAATACGGGTGCGCTAGGATTCGATCCCATTGCCAATCTAGCAGAAAATGGTAAAGTTGAAGCCGATACCGCTATGCTAGAGCAACAACTTTCGCCAGAAGACTACGCCAAACTGGAGTCGATCTTACCCAGTCTGGGTCATGTGGGCGAAGGTCACTGTCGAGCGAATAGCTAACGCGATCGCTTTTCGATAAACGGGCCAATATCGCCTTGGCAGGCCCACGCGCCCCAATAGTAAGGATGGGATAAGGGACGATCGTCCGCTTTGTATTTTTCATCCCGTGTTTCTTCCAATTCTGTTAGCACGTCTCGCCCCAATTTCCACTGGCGTAACTGTGCGGTTGTTGCCATTTTTAAGTCCGTTTGCGCTTTGCGGAGGGCGATCGCCCGTCCGGGCACCGACCACAAGCTGACGACGGCGGTTTTGGCCCCCGCCAAACTGAAGGCCCGCCGCAACCCGAACACGCCTTCCCCCGGTTTGCACGTCCCCTTGTCCGGTTTGGCAGGCCACTAGGACGCTGAGTTCGTTTCCCCACAAGTCCAGGGCGGCTATATCGCGGGCGAACAAAATCCCCTTGACTCCCTCGGGAAGTTCGCCCCCGGCGTTCCAGGTGTTGGCCCCGGCCAGGGCGATCGATCGCCTGAAAACGCATCGATCGCCAACCACAAACCGGGAAACACGCGAGAACGCAAAACGCGATCGTCGTCTGGAACTAGAGGTTGATACTGTTCTCCCTCCAGTACAAACCAATCGAGTCGCTGTTCGTAGGATTGCCAGACAATATATTCTAACACGCCATTGCGACGATAGACTTCCAGCTTCCGATTCAGGTCGATCGCCGCACTACTGGCAGCAATTTCGACCGCCAATTCCGGCGCACCTTCTAAATAGCCATCCTCAGTAATTCTGGCGTTTCCCCCTGCGGTTTCGTCCAACATCAAAGCGATGTCCGGTTGCACTTCATTAGCGCGATCCAAACGTACAGTGGGTTCAATTCCTAATTGCAATCCCGGCGTGGCAATTTGGTAACTCCAAAGCCATCCATGCAGGCGACTGTGGGGTTCGGCGTGTTGTTGAAACCGGAGAGGAGATGCCACGTAAACGATACCTTCAATCAGTTCGGCTTTAATAGGGCGATCGTCGGCTGTATAGCGCCGTTCAAATTCGGTACGAGTCAGGCGATCGCCGCTTTCTAGCGGTGGGAAACGGTGTTTTAATGCGGCGCGATGGGATAAACGAGTCATTTCAATTTTGGATTTTAGGTCAATGGTAACATTTTCCCTTATGGTGTTTGGTAGTGGGAGCGTCTCGCTCTCGAACGGAAAAAATTGCGTAACTCTTCAGGTATCCTAACCTAAACTGGTGTAGAAACCCGGTTTCTGGCCGATCGCCAGGTAAAATTCGAGTCTATCCGTTGAGAAACCGGGTTTCTGGATACCACCTGAATGTTTACAAAATTGCTACTTTGGATAGGGCAAACGCCGTTTGCCCCTACACGACTTGGTACTCGCTATAAAGTACCTGCACGTCTTGGGCAGTCTCTACATAGTTTAGCACATCTTGTAACTGGTCGCTTTGCAATGCCATTGCTTCTAAGCGGGCGCGTTCCCACCAAGAAAACGATGGTTCTGCGGTGCTGAGAATGGCGACAAGCTGCTCCGAGCCAATAACGCTCGGTTGAAAGGCTTCGTTTTTTGCTTGTGGTAATTTTACTCTGTCTCCATTGCATTTTGAGTTCGGTGCAAACTTCGACGGACACAAACAATAGACGATGTTTTCTGCATCTCGTTCTAGCAGCAGCAAGTGACAGCTTGGCTCGAATTCCCCCTCGAAAATGATGGCACTACCAACGGGAACCTCGGTTAAATATGGACTAGGTGTATCGGGAAACATTTTGAGATCGGCGACGGTTTCCGAGCGACGAACCCCCATCAATGTGGTTGGTAATGACACTCGCCGTACTTGTTGCCACAACCAAGAGGGATAGAGTTTTTCTTCGTGCCACTGTCGCACTTTTTTCCATTTTTGGCGTTCCCCATTTCCCCACCCGAAGCCATCTTCTTGGGCTAAATCCAGCAAGCGTGGTAAAATTTTCTTGTTCCAGGAGTCTTGAAGAAATTTGGCTGGATCCTCTACCCTCAACGTTCGGGTGAGAACATCTGCCAAATTGACCCAGTTGAGATCGTCGTTGGAGTGTAAGAGGCGTTGGACAAAGGCGAGTCTGTGGTTGTCTTCAAACTGCCAATGGGTTGCCATGTCTTGCCAAAATTGGTCTTCGTGTCGGGGGTCGATCGCGTTCATGGTTGTGGTTTCCTCATTCGATACTACTGTTATCCCAAACAAATAGAACTTTCGCGATCGGGCAAACGCCGTTTGCCCCTACAGGGTTTTGTCTGCGATCGCCAATAATGGGATATTTCCAGTATAAACACAATTTTAATAAGAATTGGGAGGATTCGAGTTTTTTCGAGATCGATCGACTTATAGCGATTTCTTTCGAGACAAAAATGCTATTTCGAGATTGCTCTTCGTTATTCTATCGACACTTCGATCTCGATCTACTTGAATAAGAATAACACCGAGCTTGGAAAACTGAAATGATTGTCTTAGAACTGTGCGCTACGATTTCTGTATGGTTCGCTCAACGCTTTGGCGAAGCGATCGTCGCTGTCATCTTAGCAAAGCTGCTAGAATTTTGGCTGCAACGCGATCGCTTTCCCAGTCCCCAACAACGCGATCGAGAAAAGTCCGAATGAGGTTAGGAGAATTGCTCTCAGTCAAGGTTTCATGCGATCGCATAAATGTTACGATCGCCGATATGACGATCGCTCCCTCTCTACCCCCAGGTTTAATTTTACGTCGAGCCCGGCCCGATGAGATTTGGACGTTGCGAAAAAAGGTCTTGCTCGCCGCACTGGATCCAACCCAGTTCGATCCGTCGCGGTTTTGGGTTGGGGAAGCAGAAGGAAAAGTTGTCGCCTGCGGTCAGTTGCGGCCGTTCGGCCCGGTGCTAGAATTGGGTAGTCTGGTGGTCGATCGCCCCTGGAGGGGTCGCGGTGTGGGTAGCGCCATCGTCGATCGTCTCATTGACCAAGCCGATCGCCCCTTATATTTGGAATGTCTGGGGGAGAACCTTCCCAAATTTTACCGTCGCTTCGGGTTCGTGGAAGTCTCCTGGGCCGACTTACCGCCGTCGCTACAGGGAAATGTCCGCCTGCGAATGTCCCACTGGGGGCGACAATGGTTGGGGGTTCCGGTGACATTTATGCGCTACGCTGGCGTACCGGGGCCGACAGATTAAGAAATCGTAAGATAAAATACTCAGTAGAAGGGAGTTTTCCCTTTTCTTTGGCTACAATACCAACAGCCAAACTCGGCCTGCCTGTTTATCCTGGGGCTGGCTCGTGTCGCTACCGAGGCGGTAACTGTGAAACCGATTCGATCTTTAGAAGATGCTTTCGATCGCTGTCAGACTCTGGGAATGCGCCTGAGCCGCCAGCGTCGCTTTATCCTAGAATTACTGTGGCAAGAGCGCGAACATCTCTCAGCGCGGGAAATCTACGATCGCCTCAACCAGCAGGGCAAGGATATCGGACATACGTCAGTGTACCAAAATTTGGAAGCCCTGTCGAGTCAAGGGATTATCGAGTGCATCGAGCGATCGGACGGTCGTCTCTATGGTAATATTAGCGACGCGCACAGTCACGTTTGCTGTTTGCAAAGCGATCGCATTGTGGATGTGTTTGTCGAACTTCCCCCAGAAGTCATCGCCCGCGTGGAGGCGGAAACGGGAATGCAAATTACCAACTATCGTATCGATTTTTACGGCTATCCTCAAGGATCCAATTCAGAGTTCAGAGTTCAGAGTTCAGAAGCGATCCCCCCTAGTTAATCGGAGATAGAGATTGGGAGCAAAATGCTCCCACTACCAAACCAGATCTGAGAAGATATTACATCGATATTAAAGTTTCATTGCTCATTGCTCATTGTTAATTGCTCATTGAAATGACAACAGCGTTGATTACGGGTGCAGCTTCGGGAATTGGTAAAACATTTGCCTGTCAGTTGGCAGCGCAAAACTTTGATTTGGTACTGGTCGATCGCGATACATCTTCTTTAGATAAGATCGCCCAAACCTTGCGCGAAACCACTTCAGTCAGTGTCGAAACGATGGCGATCGATCTCACTGCTCCCGATCCAGGCGATCGCGTTTTTGACTTCACCCAAAAAAAAGAGATTGCGATCGATTGGCTGGTCAACAATGCCGGACTCGGCGATTATGGCGACTTTGCGAGCAGCGATCGCCATCGACAATTGGAAATTCTCCAGGTCAATATCCTCGCGTTAGTAGATTTAACCCATCGCTTTTTAACGCCGATGCTAAAGCAGCGATCGGGTGTTATAATTAACTTAGGCTCGATCGCCAGTTTTCAACCCATGTCCTATTGGGCGACTTATGCTGCCAGCAAGGCCTTTGTTCTCAGTTTTTCGGAAGCCTTGCGGGCCGAAGTTCGCGATCGCGGCGTGAAGGTTTTAGCCCTTTGTCCCGGCCCCACAAAAACGCCCTTTTTCGATCGCGCCCACTTCCCCGACAATACGCGCCCCATGGGTTTACCGCTTGCCGATCCCGAAACCATTGTCTGCCAAGCGATCGCCGCCGTCGAAGCAGACAAACAGACGATCGTGGCTGGAAATCCTTTGCTCAATTTTGTCGCCAACGCCCCTCGATTTATCCCTCGGGAATGGGTTGTCGAACTCATCGAACGCCAATTTCGAGATGTTTAAGATCGTTCCCTTTCTTGTAGTTGCGATCGCAACCGAGGGAGACTAGAATGATGGGGATCGAAGTTTAAAACGCGATCGCCATCGCGGATCGATCGCACCGGAATCAATTCCATAACACTATTGCTATAGGCGATCGCCTCTAAATCCCGCGCGAATTCGCTCGTCCAAACCACTTGCGCCACTTTTTCGCGATGTCGCATCAACACCGACAAAATTTGTTCGCGCATCAACCCCGGTAGAATCCCCTGTCCCACTGGCGGAGTCCACCAACAGCCGTTTTTGTATCCCCAAAGATTCCCCGTTGCCGTTTCCAACCAATTGCCACTACCGTCAATGAGAATCGCTTCTTTTGCCCCCACTCGCTTCGCCCCTTGCAATGCCAACCAAGCCCCTAAATAGTTGCCCGTTTTAAATGTGGGCAGCGATCGCGCTAAATGGGGGGCATCGGCAACCCAAGCAACCACCCCTTCAGTTTGCATGGAGTCGAGATCGGCTGGCAGCGA
This sequence comes from uncultured cyanobacterium, assembly GCA_937121005.1. Classification (GTDB taxonomy): domain Bacteria; phylum Cyanobacteriota; class Cyanobacteriia; order Cyanobacteriales; family Geitlerinemataceae; genus CAKZKB01. The sequence goes on from CAKZKB010000557.1 coordinate 6,247, forward strand.
TCGACCCAGAATCCATTCTCGCCCGTCGGGAAACAGGGCGACGCGCAACGTTGGATACTCAGCCGCCATGCGTTCGGCCCCAGCTTGCAGCCGTTCCCAGTCCGGTTGCGGCCACTCAAACGTCTCGATGGCGCTGCGGAGGCGATCGCAGTGTCGCCGCCAGTTCGTGCGCGGATCGGCCAGGGAACCGTAAACCCGTAAGGTGGTAAAAGCCGTCGCACCGTACATCAACCCCGGATCGTCGAGATACAGGGCGATCGTTTTGCCATCCACCAAACGGCCGTCGTACCAGAATTGGGGCATTTCAGTGAACAATGAACAATGAACAATGAGCAATGAGCAACGAACAATACCTCTGGCTGA
>CAKZKB010000558.1 GCA_937121005.1 uncultured cyanobacterium
TCGGAAGTGAGGTTCGCTGTCGTATAGCGATCGCCCGAGTGTCAAATTTGTAGATGCGATGGCGGGGAAATAAAAGGCAATTTGCGGCGGTTGCGTCGCAACATTTTCGGGAATTGATGTCGTTTCTGCTAGCATCGCCTGAAGTTGAGATCGAGTTGAGGGTAAAAAGGCGACCCGATGGGCAAAATGCGATCGTCCGGCGTTAGCAGTGACGCAAATATCGGCAAGTTCTAGATCCGGATGCGTTTCTAGGTAGTGACTTAACGCGGTAATGCGCTGTTGTAGGGCAGTTTTCGACTTGGCCGACAAGCACAAAATCTGTGGCGATCGCGTTGTTTTGGGTGAAGTCAATTCTGGTGCAGATTCGATAATGACGTGGGCGTTCGTACCGCTAAAACCAAAAGAACTCACTCCCGCCAACCGCGATTTTTCCGTCCAGGGTTGGCGTTGAGTGGGGATAGAAATGCGATCGCCGAGATCGATGCGATCGTTGAGGTTTTGTAAGTGCAAATGGGCGGGAATTTCCCCATGCTGCATGGCTAAAACAACCTTCATCAATCCCGCAATTCCGGCCGCAGCTTCCAAGTGACCGATGTTAGTTTTTACTGACCCAATGGCGAGAGGTTGCGATCGTCCTTTTCCGAATACAGCATCGATCGCCCCGACTTCGATGGGATCGCCTAGGGGCGTGCCCGTACCGTGCGCTTCCAAGTATTGCACGTCTTGGGGGTTGACACGGGCATTTTGCAACGCCGATCGCACGACCGCTTGTTGGGCCGGGCCGTTGGGAACCGTGAGGCCGCTACTGCGCCCGTCCTGGTTGACCGCCGAGCCGCGAATGAGTGCTAAAATGCGATCGCCGTCGGTGCAAGCATCGCCAAGTCGTTTGAGGACGATCGCCCCGCAGCCTTCGCCGCGACCGTAGCCGTCGGCTGACGCATCGAAGGTTTTACAATAGCCATCGGGGGACAAAGCATTGAGTTTCGACATGGCTAAAGTGGTTTTCGGCGACAGCATTAAATGACTTCCGGCCGCGATCGCCAGGGTGCATTCTCCCTGACGCAAACTCTGACAAGCCAGATGAATGGCAACCAGAGAAGAGGAACAGGCGGTGTCGATGGCGATGGCGGGGCCGTGCAATCCTAGCCAGTAAGCGATTCGTCCGGCGGCGATGCTTAAGGAACTGCCAGTGGCGCTATAAATATCTAATTGGTCGCGATCGGCAAACAGAGAATATTGCAAAAACTCGTTTAAGCTGATGCCGAGGAAAACTCCAGCTTTGCTACCCGCGAGTTTTGACGGGGCAATGCCGCCATTTTCTAGGGCTTCCCAACTGACTTCTAGAAGTAAGCGCTGTTGGGGATCCATTGTTGCGGCTTCTCGGGGACTGATGCCAAAAAATTCAGCATCGAACTCGTCGATCCGGTCTAAAAAGCCGCCCCGTTGGGGATAATTTGGTTTGTCACTCGCTAGCAGTTCCGATCGCGTTTTAGGGATTTCGCCGACGGCATTTTTTCCATCGCGAAGCAGTTGCCAAAAGGAGTCGGGATCGGTGATGTTACCGGGAAAGCGACAACCCATACCGACGATGGCGATTGGTTCGGTTTGCGATCGTTCTAGGGTGTCGATGCGGTTTCGCATTTCTTGCAGGGCTAAACCGGCACGTTGTAAGGGAGATAAAGTTTCAGTCATTGCTGCAACCACAGATGAATAGGATAGACACAGATGGCTATTCGGTAGGAGTGTTAAGTGTGGGAGGATGGATTAGGATAATGTTTTCGGTGACAGCGATACATTTTGCGATATGTAGGGGCGAGGCATTCACACCGAAAAATGGAGACAATGGGGATCGAGTAACACAGTGAATGCCTCGCCCACCTCGCCCACTCGCCCACCCTACAGGGTTATTGTTTGACCCAGGTAGAGAATTCGCGATCGATCAGTTGCAGCACTTCGGTTTCCGAAAGGGAGGGTGCTGGTTCTGGATCGGGAGGACTATCGGTTTCGGGAGCGAGTTGAGATAACAAATAGTCCACTAACGTGGCGATCGTCGGATAGTCGAAAGTCAGCGTTGCAGACAGTCCTAAATCGAAGCAGTTTTGCAAGCGATTTTTCAATTCCAACGCCATCAACGAATCTAAACCCAACTCGAAAAACCCTGTATGCGGATCCGGTCGGCGGGTTGGATCGGCCCCGGTAACGGTAGCGAGTTCTTGCTGCACTGCGGTTAAAATGCGTTCGCGCCGTTGTACCGGAGAAAGGGTGTCCCAACCCTCGCGCCAAGTGTTCGCCGGAACCGCCACCTCTTCGGCGGGGAGGAGATCGTCAAGCAACCGATAGCGTTGCGGGTGGGGATGTTGGCCCCGAAACCGAGACCAGTCAATGGGGGCGACCCCAACTTGGGGAGGTACGCCATGGCCCATTTTGCCCAGGAGGGCAAACCCCCGTTCTGGGGTCAAAAGTTCGACTCCGGCTTGTTTCCAGCGTTGCTGGCTGCGATCGTCCAATTTTGCTGCCATTCCCGACTCGGCCCACGGCCCCCACTGGACGCTGAGGCCGGGAAGTCCGCGATCGCGCCGCCAGCGTACCAGTCCGTCTAAAAAGGCGTTGGCGGCGGCATAATTACCTTGACCGGGCGATCCGAGTAAGGAGGCGATCGAGGAGAAGGTTACAAACGTATCGAGGGGAAGCGATTCCGTGTGGCGGTGTAGGTTCCAGGCCCCGAGGACTTTCGGTTTGAGGACGGTTTCAAAGCGATCCCAACGCTGTTGTAGCAGTACGCCATCGTCGAGAACGCCTGCGAGGTGAAACACGCCTTTGACGGGCGATCCGGCGGCTTTCAAGCTGGAGAAGACGGCGGCGACATCATCTTCGACGGCGATATCGGCCTGGAAGCGATCGATCCGCAGGCCTTTTGCTTCTAGGGGTTGCAGGGTTTTTTCGGCAGCTTCGGAAGGGGGCCGCCGTCCCAACAGGGCCAAGTGTCGCACTCCGCCATCGACCAGCCACCGGGCCAGTTGCAGTCCCAGACCGCCAAATCCCCCCGTTATCAGGTAGACTCCTTCTCCAGAATCACTGTAGGGGCGAAGGGCCTTCGCCCCTTCTTTGTTAGAGGGTTGCCAAGGTTGCAATCGCTGGCCGTAGCGTCCGTCGGGACGGAGGACAATGCGATCGTCGGCATCAATTTGGCCGAGTTCGGCGGCGATCGCGTCTAGGATCCCATCGGAGAGTTCTAAGGGAATGTCAATTAAACCACCCCACTGTTGGGGATGTTCGAGGGCGATGACTTGACCCAAACCCCACAGCAAATTTTGCGCGAACGCATCGGAAGAGGGTTCCGTACCGACGGTTTGGGCAGCTTGGGTGACAACCCAAAGACGACCGGAGAAGGCAGAATTGCTAACAATTGCTTTAGTTAAATAGAAGAGTTGGGCGCAATTATTCCAGTTGCAGGCTTCTTCTAACTCCCCAATAAAGACAACATTCGCTTGCGGGTGAGACGCGATCGCACTTTCTGGCGACGAGGTGTTGATGAATTCGCAGGTTGCACCCAAATTCGTCAGGCGATCGGCTAATTGCTGCCCTAAACCTTGGCGAACGCCGCCGATTAACCAATGTCCCGATAGGGAAACGGGAGGGCGATTTTCCAATCGTTTCCACTGGGGAATGTAGAGGCTGTTATCTGGTGATTTTTGCGGTTTGGTCGCAAACCAGTATCGCTGTCGATCGAACGGATAGGTGGGAAGGGAGACGCGACGGCGAGAGTAATCGCCATCGAAGGCTTTCCAGTCGATGGTTTTGCCATGCAGGTAGAGTATTTTTAGACTCTCTAGCAATATCGACCAGTCGGGTTTTCCGCGTCGCAAAGAGGGCAACCATAGGGTTTCGGAATCGCCAACGCACTGTTGTGCTAGTCCCAGAAGTACCGGATGCGGCCCCACTTCGATCGCCGCTTGGCAGCCCCAGTCTAACAGCGATCGGACACCATCGGTAAAGCGCACGGGTTGGCGCAAATGGTCGCACCAGTAGTCAGCATTGCACGCTTCGGTATCCAGAATTTTCCCAGTTAAGTTGGAGATGAGAGGAATTGTAGGTTGGCGATAGGGAACTTGTACGGCGACAGCCCGAAATGCCTCTAAAATCGAGTCGATGGCGGCGGAATGGAAGGCCCGCGATACCTGTAGCGGGACGGAATCGATTCCCCGATGGGACAGTTTTTCGATTACTGTTTCGACGGCGGTTTTCGGCCCCGAAATGGCGACGTTGCGAGGGCTGTTGAAGGCAGCGATCGCGACGGTATCGCTGACGCTATTAATGATTTCGCCAACGATATTCGGATCGGCAAACGCCACAGCCATGGCTCCATCTGCGGGCAATTGTTCCATCAATCGCGCCCGTTCGCAAACGAATATTAGACCCGCTTCCAAGCTGAAAACTCCCGCTACGCAAGCGGCGACATATTCGCCGAGACTGTGACCCATAACCGCATCGGGTTCGACTCCCCAAGACCGCCACAATTGCGCGATCGCGTATTCAATGGCAAATAAGGCAGGTTGAGTGTAGGCGGTGCGATCGAGAGGAGAATCACCGCGATCGGGATACAAAACCTCGAGCAAGGGACGATCGCGGTAAGGCCGTAAAATCTCGTTGCAGCGATCGAGAATTTGCCGCACGAGGGGACTGGTTTCGTAAAGCTGTCGCCCCATTTGTAGGGTTTGCGATCCCTGGCCGGTAAACAGGAATGCGGTTTTTATCGTTTTCCGAGGCGGTGTGGGATCGGTGGCATTGTTGCTGGCAAATTCGGTTAGTTTTTGTTGTAATTCCTCTGTGGAACGGGCGACGATCGCCCCACGTTCTCGCCAGTGAGTGCGGCCGGTGTTAGCACTATAGCAAATATCGGCCAGGGCGAGATGAGAATCAGAGGCGATCGCGTTGCTAAATTGTCGGGCTAACTCTGTTAAGGCGGGGCGCGATTTGGCTGAAAATGTTAGAAGATGCAGGGGACGATCTAATTCTACTGCTTTAGGAGAAAGAGAGGCCGGCGGTTCTTCTAAAATCAGATGGGCGTTGGTTCCACTCATGCCAAAAGAACTGACACCCGCGATCCGAGTTTCGCCTTCAGGCACGATCCAGGGAGTGAGTTGGGTGGGGATTTGTAGACTGGGATTCGGCCAGCCTAACGCGGGATTGAACTGTTGTAAATGCAGGTGTGGGGGAATTTCCCGATGCTGCATGGCTAGTACGACTTTAACGATTCCGGCGATACCTGCGGCAGCTTCTAAATGGCCAATATTGGTTTTTACCGAACCCAATATTAGGGGATAGTCGCGCCCTTTTGCGAAAATTTGGGTGAGGGCTTCGGCTTCAATGGGATCGCCTAAAGACGTACCCGTTCCGTGAACTTCCACGTAACTCACTCGATGAGATTCTACACGCGATCGCGCCAATGCGGTTTGCAAAAGTTCCTGTTGTGCTAAGCCGTTAGGAACGGTAAGACCGCTACTGCGACCGTCATTGTTGATGGCAGAACCGCGTATCGCTGCTAGAATATTGTCGCGATTTGTAACTGCATCGGACAAGCGTTTGAGGACGACAATTCCGCATCCTTCACCCCGTCCGTAACCGTTGGCGGACGCATCAAATGTTTTGCAACGACCGTCGGGGGCGAGGGCTTGCATTTGCGATAAAATGGCGTATCCGTCGGGAGAAAGGGTGAGGTTAACGCCACCCGCGATCGCGGTTTGACAGTCTCGCGATCGCAAACTTTGGCAAGCCAAATGTAAGGCGACTAAGGAAGAAGAACACGCAGTATCGATGGCGATCGCCGGGCCGCGAAACCCAAACCAATGTGCCAACCGTCCGGCGGCGACGCTAGCAGTATTTCCAGTGAAACTGTAGGCGTTAAGGTGATTTGAATTGTCCTCTTCTCCGGGTAATTTACTATAGTCGGCTGAGTTGATACCGACAAATACACCCGTTGCCGTTCCGCTTAAATCGCTGGCAGGAATTCCGGCATTTTCTAAAGATTCCCAAGTCACTTCTAGCAGGAGTCGCTGTTGGGGATCCATGGCCGTGACTTCGCGAGGGGAGAGGTCGAAAAAGGCAGCATCGAACTCATCAACGCGATCGAGAAAGTGGCCGTTTTGGGTATAGCGGCGATCGCGTTCCCATCGATCTTCCGGGATCGATCGGCTGGTATCGATGCCATTTTTTAACAGTTGCCAAAAGCTGTCGGGATTGTTGGCATTTCCAGGAAAGCGACACCCCATGCCGACGATCGCGATCGGTTCGCTACGTTCGGACTCGAGTTCTTTTACTTTCGCTTGCAGATTTTCGATGGCAATTAAGGCGCGTTTGAGGGGCGAGAGTTCGGGTTTAGTTGTGATATTTGAAGTCATAAATTCGAGGTGTGAGGTGTAGGTTGGGTTGAGGCACGAAAACCTAACGGATTTAAGTTTGTTAATGCTCATTGATGGGCGAAGCATTCGCTAAATTTTTTGTTGGAAAAATGGTCATTTTTTTGGCGAATGCTTAGCCCCTACACTCGATCGCGGCGAGTTTTTCGAGTAACAGGGTTTCGGCTTCTGTATCGGAAAGCTGCTCGATCGCTTCGAGTTCGGCTGAATGACGAGAAGATTCAGAGTTAGAATGCTGTTCGAGATTATTGAAATCGATCGCAACTTTAGACGGCGTTGGTGCTGTCACAGTTGGCTGCGGTTCGTCGTTTGCCGTCAAAACCGTATTTAATAAGTAGCCGGACAAAGCATCGATCGTCGGATAGTTAAAGCCGATCGTAGGCGACAGAGAACAGTCTAATTCCCGTTCGAGTCGCGCCCTTAAGGTGGAGATAGAGAGGGAGTCGAATCCCATCTCGAAAAATCCGCGATCGGGTTCGATATCGTCAGGCGAAGAACGTCCCAAAACTCGCGCGAACTCCTCTTGTAGCAGTCGCACCAGTAATGGTTGACGATCGCGTTCTTTTGTTGCTTCAATCTGCCGCAACCAAGTCGCACTTTCGCTCTCTTCCGGTTTCGATTTTTCCGATTTATCGGGCAAGGTTGTCGCGATCGTCTCTCCTTCTAGCCAACAGCGTTGTCGCTGAAAAGGATAGTTAGGAAGGGTGACGCGACGAGGCGAGTAGGGTGCATAAAAGGTGTCCCAGTCGATGGCGATTCCCCGGACAGAAAGTTGGGCGAGGCTTTCGAGTAAGGTCTGCCAATCGTCTTTCTTATGTCCTCGTTCTTGTGGCGTTTTTGGACTAGGGCGAACGCCGTAAGCGCTTTGCGCAGGCTTCGCCAACGCCCCTACAGGTTTGGGGGATAGAGAATGGTACGTTCCCATTTCGATAACGATGGTTTCGTTTGATGCGGCTTCAACTGACATCGCCGTTACAGGTTGGATGGGTTGGCGGTGTTTTTGTATCCAATATTCAGAAGTCGCGATCGCCTCTGTAACTTCCTCTCCAGTTACGGTAGAGACGATGGGAAAACGAGCAGGAGAATAGGAAATACTGCTCGCCACCGATGCAAATTCAGAAGGAGATGCGTCCAGTTGGGCGAGAAGTTTTAGCCCATCTTCCAAACTGAAAACACCCCCGATACAGGCGGCGACAAATTCACCCGTCCCTTCTGCCATCAGACGATCGCTTTGAATGCCCCAAGATTGCCATAATTGCGCGAGGGCGTATTCAATCGCGAACCAAACAGAGGGAGTATCGCTATCGAGAAGATCGCCAAGCGTTTCCTGAAAAATTTCGTTGCAACTGTCGATCGCGTCCCGAAACATGGGGGAAGTTTTATAGAGTTGGCGACCCATACCGGGATGGGTGCGATCGGGAAACAAGAAGGAGATTTTAGCTTCAGAAAATTGTCCTTCCCCCGTCCAAATGCCCGATGCTTGGGGATATTGACTCAAGCGATCGCGTATTTCTTCTATTGTTTGACCCACGACGGCCAAACGATGTTTGAATGGCATCCGGCAAGCGTTGGCAGTGTAGCAAATGTCGTCGATATCGGCATCCGTTTCCTGGAGAAACGTTCGGTAGCGATTGACCAATTCGGTTAGTCCAGTGGCTTGGCGGGCAGAAAGGGTTAGCAAATGATAGGGACGATTGAGGCTGTTGTCCGATTTCGGAACGCGGCTAACGGGGGCTTCTTCGAGGATGGCGTGGGCGTTGGTGCCCCCAAAGCCGAAGGAACTGACTCCCGCCCGACGGCGTTCGCCCGTCGTCCAAGGTTGGTGGCTGGTGGCAATTTTGAAGGGAGTGTCCTGGAAGTCAATCAGGGGATTGAGTTCCTGTAAGTGCAGTTGGGCGGGAATTTCGCCGTGTTGCAGCACTAAAACCGTTTTAATCAGTCCGGCAATGCCCGCCGCCGATTCGGGGTGGCCGATGTTGGCTTTCACCGACCCGATCCAGCAGGTATCGTCAGGCGATCGCCCCTCTGCGAGAACGGCTTTCAGGGCCCCCA
>CAKZKB010000559.1 GCA_937121005.1 uncultured cyanobacterium
GCCCGTTTGTCGAAGAAAATAGACCGCTAGGAAATTGCCCATCTACTCGTTGTCCGTTCAGTTCGATCGACTCAGCATTAACTGTTAAATTCCCCCCCACTCCACTGCCACGATTTCCGGTTGAAATATTGCCACCTTCTCGCACGATTAAGCGTTCCGTATTAACAGTCAAATTGCCGCCGTTTCCAGGAGCGCCGAAAGCATCTTGAGTGGCAAATAAACCACTAGGAAATCGCATCATCATTCCATTCGGAAGCATAACGACCCCGCTTCCATCAATTAAGATAGATTCAGAGACATTAACAGTTAAATTGCCTGCATTTCCTGCCCCTTGAGTGCTCGCGGAAATTCCATTTCCATCCAAAACTGTCAGTGTTTCAGTGGTTATGGTAATATCTCCACCTTGCCCCGGACTGAAGACTTGAGCAATTAATCCCGGTGGAAGTTGTCCGGTCGGATCGGCTGGCGTTCGGATGGTTTCGCCTTGCAAGGTTAGCGATGAAGCGGTTATACTCAAACTTCCCCCAGTTCCCATACCAAAGTGAGTTGAAGCGATCGCGGAACTGTCTAAAGAAATGTTGCGACCGCGAACTTGCACGTCGCCACTATTTCCCATTACAATCGGTACGGGTGGAACCATCGGCCCGTTTGGAAAAATAACGCCACTCGCATCGACAGTCGCTTGATTGGATAAAGAAATGTCGCTAAATGCTTCAATATTCTCGTAACTCAAGGCCCAACCATTGGCAACTTGAGTTAAACTCACTGTATCGTCACTCGCAACGCTTCCTAATTCAATGCGTCCGCCTAATGCAGTTACATTACCATTCGTTAATTGCAGTTCGCCACCCACTAAAGCAATGGTTTCGCCAGGGACAACTTGCAAACCCGGTGCGGTACGAATGCTATTGGTTGCAGGTATTTGTGAAGGAAAATGAATGCGATCGCCCAACAAATCCGGCCGCACTCGAGCGCTGTTAACAATACTCCCCGGATTCGTGCCATATTGCAACCCTAACGGCACTCCCATGGTTAGCAACGGTGGCATTTGGGGGCTGCTGGCGCTAAAATTAAAGTTGTCAAAAACGATACTGTCGGCGGTGCTGGCAATAAAAGAACCGTTGAGGTCGAGTATCGCACTGTCCGTAAAAATAATCCCGTTGGGGTTAAGAAAAAATAAGTCAGCATCGCCTAAAACGCCTAGGGTTCCCGATATTGTCGATAAATTCTCTCCCGTAATGCGAGTGAGAATGCGATCGATCCCTGCTGGATTGGCAAAGTAAACTTGTTGCAGCGTACCAACGTTAAATTCACTGAAACTGTGGAAAAGATTGGCATCGCGAATGGCCCCACCATCGATGCGATCGAGGATCCGACCATCTAATTCTAGACCGGGAGTGACGATCGACCCTTCCGACCCTAGCGTACCATCTGGGACGATCTGCGCCATCGCCGCACCAGGGAAGCCGATCGCCGCCATTCCTAGCGCGATCGCCACCGCGCCGCGCGTTCCTCGTCGCCACACTCGCACCATTGTCAGTTCCTCCACACCCGATACAGTATCTTATCGCCTGTACCAGACGACTTCTACTCTTCTATCTGTCTAAAAAGGGGTTTTTTACGGGAAACGGGCGATTTTGTCATAAAACTTTACAATTGATGCCAATTGTAGGGTCAATCCCCCTGTGGTTGCCCCATCCGACGATCGCCGGGAAACGGGGTAGGCACGGGGGCGCTACCCCTACAGAGGGCGCGATCGCCTAAAATACTGTCGGTACAAGTCGCAGCGCGGCATGACGCGGTTGCCTTGGCGCTGCACTAAGCCCATACTGTACAGTTTATAACTTTGCCGGGAGTCTAACTCGACGGGTTGCGATGCGGAAACCACTTTTTGCCATGCTTGCTGAAGTTCGCGATCGCGATCGAGAAGTTCTCGGTGTCGCCGCAGGTGGGTTTCGTAAATTCCTGCCTCTGTCGGTGCGTCGCCCAGCAATTGCTCTAAAGTCGTGGCTTCCCGATGTAAAGAGTATAGCGCCAAACGCACCAAATAGGGATGTCCTCCCACCATTGACATTAGCTGTTTGACTTGGCTTTCGTTCCAGTCGAGTTTGTGCGATCGCGCTAATTCTAGCACTTGTTTTGCTGTCAGTTCGGATGGTTCCACACAATGGCCAACATTAAATGGAGACTGGTGGATGCTGACGGGAATATAGTCTTCTTCAGTAGAGTAAGCCAAAACGAATCGAACTTGATTCCACTGTGGGGATATTTTACCTTTTTCGTGCCACGATCGCAACATACTACTAAAATCTTGGGTGATTCGCGGATAAGAAAAAAGTTTGTCGATCGCATCTAAACCAATGGCTAAGGGATCTTCAATTCGACGCAGCAAATAACTTTCAAAGTAATCCGTACAGTTTGACGTACTGCTGAGTAAATCTCGATCCCAACGTTGACTTAGTTCGTTCGGCAGACCGATTTGCTGGCCGACTTTATAGCAAAACCAGTATAGCAGCTTATCTAAACTTTCTAATACCGCCGTTTCCGGTTCTTCCAAATCCAAATAGGCTTGGTGGCAGCCGATCGTCACCGATCGAGACAGAATTCTCCGCATTAAAGAAGTCTTACCCATTTGCTGCGGTGCTTTGATGCGAATCAGGGCATTGGGTTGAGCGATTTGTGTATAACATTCAGTTTCAAGGGGCGATCGTTCCACGTAAAAATCAGATCCTAACGGAACCCATCCGTCTGGCGGTTCGGGCTCTAATGAGTCGCTTTGCGGCGCGATCGCCTGTATGGGAGATGGTGTCGCGATGGTGCTAGGGTGCTGTTGTTGCTGCCATTTTGGAAACTGTTCGTTCCAAATCCATTCAAACAAAAGCTCAAATTTTCCTTTATTTCCCTTACCGCCTTCTAGGTTCGCACAACCGCGATCGCTGTCATCCGTGCGAGCAAACTTTTTGTAGATAGCACTGCTATGTTTTCCGAGAGTCGTGGGATCTAAATTAAGCTGGTTAGCAACGCTTTGGTTGATCTTCTCTCGATTATTATAAGCCCATCGAGCCAGAAAAACTCTGGTTTGAGATCCCGATAGCTGGTAGGTACGGGCTAGGTATCGGAGAAATTCGTCTCGCTGTTGGTCGATCGTTTCCATTTCCCTGTGGCTAAAATATCGTCTCGACTCATGGTAGCGCAAATCGGGGCCGTTGTCGCGCCATTTACGTGGGCTTGGTAGCCAGACGCACAAAACAGAACAGAATGCAACCCCAAGACCTGAATACTACTTTTTTAATTGATAACTCTTAATTGAAGCGTAGCGACGAGGCGATCGCTCTTTTCTATATAGCAGTTCCATTTTATTCTATTTTCTTGGTTTTTATTTCTATTTGCTAATTTCTTCTATTTTGCATTTCAATTTAACGCTATTTTAGTCAAGCTCCTTGAGATTTTATTCTTGGAACAACTCTCTTAAGATGAAATTGTGAGGAGGAAAGCACGAAGCAACCACCTAAATACAGCATAGCAATTTTTCAAGTTTTTAGGTGTTGCAAACAATTACAGCCTTGCTTTTCTTTAGACCGTCAACCATCTACCTGGAGAAGAGAGATATGAAACTTTCTGCCCTGTTTGCCACGATCGCCACTGTTGCGATCGCCACCGCTAGCACCATTTCTCCGGCGGTTGCAGCGAATGAAGTTGAAGTGAAGTCGGGGGTTGTTGAAGCGATCGCTGATTTAACTAAAGGGACTTGCCCCACTGAAGACGGCAATATTGAATGCCCGCAAGCGACACCGAATGCTGTTAAGTCCATTGTTCGCACTGAAGACGGACGTTGCTTTGATGAAGGACACGAAATCGTGTGTCCAGAATGAATTGAGGAGAGGGCGATCGCATTGTAGCGGCGATCGCCCTCTATCTCAAAGGATAAGAATCTATATCCTCAATGGCGATTCCGAAACCTACTCGCCCTCACAAAATAGCTTGGCATTTCCTCAGCTAACCTCCTCCCAACTTAACGAATTTCTACACCAACGGGAGAACGCCAACACCAAAACCGTCCTCAATGCCGTTCGGGTATGGGCAAATCATCTCTAAAAGACTCGCTAACGTAAAAATTGTATTTTCCTGACATTTTTGCCATCGACAAACGGCGTTCGCCCCGATCTCCCGACATTCTACCTCGCCCAGACACAAAAATTCACAACTTCTTAACGCCATTTTAATACGACTGTCCCTTAGAATTGCACTGGTTTCTCTAAAATAATCCCTAGAAAGACTTGGTGGAGTAAGGGTCATGGCAGACTTTAAGCGCATCGGAATTTTAACCAGTGGCGGCGACTGCGCTGGACTCAACGCGGTGATTCGGGCTGTCGTGCGCCATGCAGTCGAACACTACGGTTGGGAAGTGTTGGGCATTCGCAACGCCACCCTGGGCTTAATGGGGCATCCGCCAGACGCGATCGACCTCACCCTAGACACGGTAGACTCGCTGTTGTTACGCGTTGGAACCATGCTGGGGACGACGAATAAAGGCGATCCCTTTGCCTTCCCCATGCCCGACGGCACGAAACAAGATCGATCGCAAGACATTGCCGACGGCTATTCTAAATTAGGACTCGATGCCTTAATTGGAATTGGCGGCGATGGCAGTTTGGCAATTTTGCGTCGCCTCGCCCAACAAGGCAACATGAATCTGATTGGGATTCCCAAAACCATCGACAACGATGTTAACATGACCGAACTGTCGATCGGGTTCGATACGGCGGTGAATATTGCCACCGAATCCCTCGATCGCCTCCATTTTACCGCCGCCAGTCACAGCCGGGTAATGATTTTAGAAGTGATGGGTCGCGATGCCGGACACATCGCCCTCACCGCCGGAATTGCAGGCGGGGCGCACGTCATTCTCATTCCCGAAATTTCCTACCGTCTCAAGTCCATTTGTGAGATTATCGCACAGCGCCAACGCATGGGTCAAAACTTCTCAATTATTATTGTTTCCGAGGCGGTTTGTGGCGAAGATGGCTGCAAAATTACCAAAGATTTACATGGAAACGAACAGCGTTTAGGTGGCATCGGTCAGTATTTAGCCGAGCGAATTTCTGCCTGTAGCGGTGCGGAAACACGGGTTACAGTGTTGGGACACATTCAGCGCGGCGGCATTCCTTCTCCGCGCGATCGCGTGTTAGGATCGGCATTCGGTGTCGCAGCAGTGGACTTGATTGCTGAAAACCAATTCGATCGCATGGTAGTTTGGAAAAATCGTGAAGTCAGCAGCGTTCCCATTCTCGATGCGATCTCGGATTACTGTTGCGTCGATCCCAACGGGACGTTAGTCAAAACCGCCCGAGGTTTGGGGATTTGTTTTGGTGACTAAATCCAGATCCTCGCTGTAGGGAGGAGGGGTGAGGTTTCAAGGATGAAGGATGAAAATTGATTTCTCCCCCTCCCCTTGTCTCCTTGTCTCCTTGTCTCTTAATTAGAGGCCAAATCCGCCTCATCAGCAAGGGGGGCTGCGGGTAGGGTAGGTTCTAGGTATTGATAAATGCGGCGGGAAACGTCGCGAATGGCTTCGGCGGCGTTTGCGTCGTTGTGGGGACGGCGGACGATCGCGACGACAATATACCGCCGACCGCCGGGAGTGTCGATCAGTCCGGCATCAGCCAGTACCGTACCGATGTTCCCGGTTTTGTGAGCGACGATCGCCCCTTCATCTAAACTGGCCGGGAGTAGGGTTTCGTTGTGGGTATCGCGCATCATCGACAGCAGACGATCGCGACTCGATAGGGATAGCAGTTCCCCGCGTTCGATCGATGCCAATACCAAGGCCAAATCTTCGGGACTGGTAGTGTTTGTCCCCTCCAGATCGGGAAGCGGGTTTTGTAATTCGGTTCGGGTCAGGCCCCAGTTGCGGAAGGTAGAATTAAGAACTTCCATTCCTCCCAGGCGATCGACCAGTATATTTGTAGCCGTGTTGTCGCTGTCGGCCATCATTTTCACCGCCACTTCCAAAGCGGGGTACTGGGTTCCCGGTTGTTGCTGCTGCATTTGCCCCGATCCTTCAGCAATATGGTCGGCTTCCAGGGTCAGGGGTTCGTCCAAGCGGATCTCCCCTGCGTCTACCGCTTGGAAAAATGCCACTGCGATCGGCAGTTTAATGGTACTGGCGGCGGGAAAGGCAGCAGTCGCGTCGATGTTGAGGTAAGTTCCCGTACTGACATCAAAGGCAAATACGCCCACTTTCAGATCGGGATAGGCAGCGATCGCCTCTCGTACCGATGCTTTCAAAGAAGCGGGTTCGCGATCGAGTCGCCAGTTGGCGGTCTCGACAACTTCTGTGGGCGATCCCGAGGCCGACAAGGAACTGGTATCGACATTTTGCGAGAGTTGGGCCGCCGGATCGCGCAAGGATAGCAGGGTTCCGGCGATCGCGCTAGTTCCTATACCCAACACTAACAACCGCGCCCCGTACAGGAAAGGCAGGACGGGTTTGGGTAGGGGACGACGTGGTTTTGGGCGGCGTTGCGGGGGTTCGACGGCGGGTTCTGCCACTCGCGATCGCGGTCGGCGGGCTTTGGGGGACGGCGCGGGACGGCGTTCCGGTTTCGGCGGGGCACGCCGGACTTCTGGTTCTGAAGGGCGATCGTCCGGGGTGAGATGGCGCTGAAACCGTTGCAGGCGCGTGTCCCCCCGATCGTCAAAACTGGGCGGTGGAGGAATTTCAAACTCGGGGGCGGCCAGGTTGAAGCGGTAGGCAAAGTCCGAGAAAGAGGGGGGTTCGGGGAGTTGGGGTTGGGGAACGGAAGGCGCTTCGGATGCGTCTGCGGGGGGTAGCGGCCCGATCTGGGGTAGGGAAACTTGCGATCGCCGCGTGGGTAGCGGTGTCACCTTTTGGGCGGGTTGGACATTTGTTTGCGACCACCGCCGCCACTGACGGCGCAGCGAAGCCGGACGGCGCGAAGGCAGACCGCGCAAATTCGATGGAGGTGGATTGCCGGATTCGTACATAATCGGTGCGAAAAAACAATGTAGGACGGCCGCAAACAGCACGTTCCCAACCCATCTTAATCTGCTGTTGGGGGAACTGTGTCCCCCTTATCCTTGACCGTTTCTTCAACTGTGCCAATTGGGTTTCTGGCCCAGTTCATTTGTCGCACCAAACCGCGTAACATAGCAATTTCTTCAGGAGAGGGGGCGGCGCGATCGAACAGGCGGCGCAATTTGGCCATGCGACTGGCGGCGGTATGGGGATAAAGATAGCCAATGTCGAGTAACAATTGTTGTAACTGTTCGTAGTAGGCTTCGCGGGCTTCGGCGGGGGCAATTTGCCGATCGAGGGGTTGGGGTTGGGGATCTGTTGCGGCGCAGTAGAGTTCGTAGGCACAAACAGCGACGGCTTGGGCGAGATTGAGGGAGGGATAAACGGGGCTGGAGGGAATGCGAATAAACTGGGTGGCGCGATCGAGTTCTTCGTTATTTAAGCCGCGATCTTCGGGACCGAAAATGAGGGCGGAGGGGGCTTGCAGCAGCCAAGGGGCAGCATTTTTAGGGGGGATAAATTCGGTGGGTAAGGCGCGATCGCGACCTGTGGTAGCGGCGATATGCTGGCATCCCGTTAGGGCTTCGGTTAAGGTTTTGACTTGGCGAGCCTTTTCTAGAATATCGCCCGCGTGGACGGACATTTTCCGTCCTTCATGGCTTAAATAATCGCATTGCGGATCGACTAATATTAGGTCGTGCAATCCCATATTTTTGAGAATGCGGGCGATCGATCCGACGTTGGCCGATCCGGCGGGTTGGACGAGGACGATCCGAACGCGATCGAGGGGGTTAGAAGTCATGTTAGTTGCTTCGCTATCTGTTACATTAAGTTTGAAAATTGATATTATACAGTCTTAGATTGATTGAACTGTAAGCATTTAGGTATGTTGGGTAGTACGCTTCAACTCGGGTGTCGGTGTCCGTGACATTCTCGATCGGACGATCGCGTTAAGTTTTGTCAAAAAAATAATTTTTTTTAAGGAAGTCCTAGATTTTTTTGCCAAATGAGTGTATATTTTAGATAATGGGAATAGTTGCACTCGAAAAAAATTTTGTCACCACTCCCATTATGAATATAATACCTTGCAATTGCAACCCCCAAACCCTAGTTTTACAAAACTTAATTTGGCAATGGTTAAGGAATTGTGACAAGCCGCGCGATCGCGATCGATAATTGTTAACGCAAGTGGGGGCGGGCGCGGGCTTAGATGCAGTATAATGGAAAAATGCTAGATCTGAGAAGTTTTTATCAAGCGACCCATCCCAGCCAAGCCCTGGTTCCCGACGATCCTCGCGATCGTCAGTATTATATCGACTTTGCGCCCGTGCGCGGCGGGCGAGCTATCGAAAAAATCCAAAACAAAATTGCCTACTTTTCTCCAGACGATCCGACTTGTACCCTGTTTACGGGTTACATTGGTTCGGGCAAGTCCACCGAACTGCTACAATTAAAAAAAGCCTTAGAAGGCGATGGCTTTCAGGTTGTCTATTTTGAGTCGAGCGACGATTTGGAACTAGCCGATCTTGATATTCCCGACGTGCTGCTGGCAATTTCCCGGCGAATTTGCGACACCCTCGATCGCGTTGAAATCGACAAACCGCGCGGCTTTATGGTATTGTTGCAAGGAGCGGCAAAAATACTGCAAACGGAGTTCGATCTAACTCAAGTCGAGTTAGGGATTCCCGAAAAAGTGGGGATTCCGGGCGGCTTAAAATTTACGGCCGACGATGGCGGTAAAGTGTCGCTAGGGTTTGGGATCGGTCAAATTACTGCCAAGGCGAAAAGCGATCCTAGCGTCAGAGAAAAACTGAATCAGTATCTCGCTCCTCGGACGATTAAATTGCTAGAGATGGTGAATAAAGAGATCCTAGAACCTGCCATTGCCAAGCTGAAAGAACAAGGAAAGAAAGGGCTGGTGACAATTGTAGACAACCTCGATCGCATCGAGTCGCGATCGAAAATTCCCGGCCGTCCCCAACCCGAATATATCTTTGTCGATCGCGGTGAATATTTAGCCAAATTGCGCTGCCATACAATTTATACCATGCCGTTGAGTTTAAAGTTCTCCAACGACTACGGAATTTTGACTCAACGCTTCGACGATCCGAAAGTGTTGCCGATGATTCCAGTGTATCGTGCTGATGGCAGCGATCGGCAAGATTCGATGAAGTTGCTGCGAAACATGGTGCTAGCGAGAGCATTTCCCGAACTGAGTCCTGACTTTGAGGAAACAGCGTGCGATCGCGCCATTGCTGAAATTTTCGACAGTCGAGAAACCCTCGATCGCCTGTGCCGAATTAGTGGCGGGCACGTCCGCGATCTGCTGCGGTTGCTGCACACTTGGATCGAAGAAGAAATGTCCCTACCTCTGACTCGCGAGACCCTAGAAGGGGTAATTGGCAACTTCCGCAATGAAATGATTTTACCCATTTCCGATACCGAGTGGAAGCTGCTGCGGAAAGTGCGACGAACCAAAAAAGTCAGCGACGGCGAAGGATACCAACAACTAATTCGCAGTCGATTCGCCTTTGAATATCGAGAGGATGGCAAATCTTGGTTCGATGTCAATCCCATTTTAGCTGAAGCGGAAGAATTGCAGCAGGAGGAGGATATATGATACGATCGTCTGGTGTCAACTCAATATTTATGGACGAGGGCGAAGCATTATCTAAGTCACGCAATTCAAAAAACTTGATTTATCAGCAATAATGCTTTGCCCCTACAAGTCAATTGTCCGATCGCGTAACTTGACATGAACGAGAATCTACCCGATAAAATTACTGCCAAAAACGATCGCACCCTCAAGCAACTGTCTTGGGCGATCGACGCTTCGCAAGGCGAATTTTCATTGATTTTGCTGCGTTGTAATTATCGCAACCTGCGAGAGACGTTACTCGAAAAATTGCAAGGGATTTGTACTGGGGAAATTCGAGCGATCGAAGTGGATCGACGCGATCGCTCTTTATATCGTACTGTTGCCACTTCCACTCCCAAAAACGCACCTGCGGCGATCGCGATCGTCGGTTTAGAAGCGATCGACAACCCGGAATTGTTCTGGGGAAGTGCCGATCGCGTTCGGGAAGAGTTCCAGAAAAATTGTCCGTTTCCGGTGCTGTTGTGTTTGGACGATATGACTTACAAAACCTTCAGACAGTTCGCCACCAATTTAGAAGACTGGACGACGAGCAAGCATTTTTTAATTCCGGCTGCTGAGTTAAAGGACTTTCTGTCGCGATCGGTCGATCGCTGCTTTGACAATAACACGAAATTGACGCGCAAGGAAACCGATCGATTGGCGGCTGAAGTTGCCATGGCGAGGAAAGATATGCAGCAGCTAGAAGCAGAAAGCGATGGCGAAATGCAAGCCAATTTAGAGTCGCTGTCGGCTTTTGTTACAATGGCTGTCGGTCAGTTCGATGCTGCCTTAGAAGGCTACGATCGCGCCATCGAACTTTGGCAACCCATTTCCCCAACTCGGCTAGCGCAAATATTAGTCAAAAAAGGCGTTTGCTTGTATTTAAAAGTGGGAAAAAAGTGGCGATCGGACAACAACGAGGTTGTTATTTTATCTGCCAACGATCGCGACGCGATCTGCAACTGCTTGGAAGAGAGTTGGTCAATTTTTGAAGCGGAACGGAGACTCGATCGCGTTGTAGAATTGCTCTCAGACTACGATCGCGTGTTGCGGTTTTTGCAAGATTGGGATCGATTGCAACAGTTAGCCGATCGCGTTGTAGAGATTTGCAACACTGAAGAAAATTTACACTCTTTAGCTCGCGCTTATGGTTGCTTGGCAGAAGTTGCTTTGCACCGAGAACAGTTTGAGGCTGCGGAACGCTTGGCTAATAAAGCTATAGAAACCTGGCCAGAAACGACAGCAGACGAACTCAGCGAGCAACGGAGCCGATTTTACTTTACATTGGCGCGATCGCAAGCAAAGCGCGATCGTCTCGATTTGGCGTTGCAGAATTTAGAGATTGCCAGAAGTGCAGTCGATCCGAGTATAGATTTGTATCTATACCTCTATATTTTACAATCTTTTTATCGAATTTATCGCCGAAAGAAAGCCTATTTACAAGCCTTTGAAATTGTCAAAGAAATACTTGCTGTCGAGTCTTACTACGGAATAATCGCCTTTATCGGTGCGGGACGTTTGGTGGCGCGACCCGGAGAAGATTGGCAAGCACAACGCGATCGCGAAATGGAAGTCGCAATGGCTCCTGAAATTGTGGCATCGGGACGCGATGAAGACGTGCGAGAATTAGTGAAGCGCCTTCAAGATAATCACTACAAAATTGTCGTTATTTACGGCAATTCTGGAACGGGTAAAAGTTCGCTCATTGATGGGGGATTGATGCCCGTTTTGCAAAAGCAAAATATGCTTATTGGTTACGCTGATGTCATTTCGGTGGCGTTGCGGCGTTACGATAACTGGATACAAGAGTTGGGAGAAAAACTCGCTGTCGGTTTCAGACGCAACCGGAAGATCCCCTGCGAGAAACCATTTGATACGATCGCGTCTATTTTGTCTGCGTTGCAGCAGTGCGCCGATCGCCCCGAAAACGACCTGCGCGTCGTGTTAGTGTTCGATCAGTTTGAAGAGTTCTTCTTTTCTGGACGCAGCGAAACGGAAATTAACGAATTTTTTGAATTTCTGGGCAATTGTTTGGAAGTCTTGTCAGTGAAAGTAATTCTCTCACTGCGACGCGATTACTTGCACCTACTCGTCGATCGCCCTGGTTTGCAAGAGTCCGATTTCGATGTCTTAAATCAAAAGAATCGCTACGCGATCGGATATTTCGATCGCGATCGCGCCCGCATGGTTATCGATCGCCTCACGGCTCGATCGTCGTTTCAGTTGCAACCCGATTTAGTCGATCGCCTGGTAGAAGACTTGGCAAAAGATGGCAAAATCAGCCCCATCGAATTGCAAATCGTCGGGATGCAGTTGCAGGTCAAAAATATTACCACGCTGGCAAAATATCAAGAGTGGGGAGTCGATCGCCTGGTGGGAAGTTATTTGGATACCGCCATCGCTGCTTGCGGGACAGAAAACGCGATCGTTGCCGAGTTGGTGCTGTATTTGCTCACTGACGAGAAGGGAACTCGACCGTTGAAAACGCGATCGGCCTTGGCAAAAGGGTTGGCAGAATTGCTATCCTCACACCCAATGCCTCTCCTAGAGGGCAAGGGGAGCGACGATGACACCCTCGGACTCGTCCTTACCATTTTTACCGGATTCGGGTTAGTCATGGAACTGTCCGGCTCCCCAGAGCAGTACCAACTCGTCCACGACTACCTGGCGACGCTGGTGCGGGGACGACAGCGCGACGGCTTGGTGGCGCAACTGGAACGGGAACGGGAGGAACGCCAGCGAGCCGAAAAACAGGCGCGGGAAACGCAAGCCAAGCTAACTCGCGTTCTCAAACAGGCTTTAGCGGGGGCGGCGGTGGCTGTGCTGGCGCTAGGGGGAATTGCTACCTACGCGGTTCGGGAGAGTCGTCGTGCCGAGCAAGAGAGTATTCGAGCGGTACAGGAAAGCGATCGCGCTGAGCAAGAGAGCGTTCGGGCGGCGAAAGGAGAAATTCGGGCGTTGCAGTCGGCGGCGCGGGCGAAATTGGCATCGCACCAAGGACTGGAAGCGCTAATCGAGGCGGTGCGCTTGGGGCGACAACTCAAGGAAACCTACGGATCCCGAGCCAACGAGCAAACCGAAGCCCTAGCTGCCATGGCGGAAGTAGTGTACGGGGTGCGGGAAAAAAATCGGATCGAGGGATACGGCGATGTCGTTGCTAGCGTCAGTTTTAGTCCCGACGGTCAGATCCTTGCTTCTACAAATTATAGGATTCCACTGCATCGTCAGGATGGAACACTGCTAGCGACACTCGACGGTCATGGTAGTGGTCTTACCAGAGTTCGCTTTAGTCCTGATGGCAAAACCATTGCTTCAGCCAGTTACGACGAGACAATAAAACTTTGGAATTTAGAAGGAAAATTACTCCATACCTTAAAAGGACATACAGCGTTGGTGTCGGATGTGCGCTTTAGTCCTGATGGTCGTATTTTAGCCTCGGGCAGTAATGACAACACGGTAAGGATATGGAGCATAAATGGAGAACAGATTGCCATTTTTCGGGGCCACGAGGGCGGTATCAGTGATGTCAGTTTTAGTCCCGATGGAGAGACAATTGTTTCAGCCAGTTGGGATGGTACAGTGAAACTGTGGAGCGCTGGCGGCCAACTACTAAAAATCCTTGACTCTAGCAGCGCTCCGGTAACTGGTGTCACTTTCAGTTCCGATGGCACGACGATCGTTTCGGGTGATGTCAATGGAACCATTCAATTTTGGCAGACAAACGGAACCCTGGCCGGTACTCTGGCGGCTCATGGAGATCGAATTCGCAGTCTCAACTTCAGTCCCGATGGTACGATTTTGGTCTCTGCTAGCGACGATCGCACCGTAAAATTCTGGGACGTGAAAGATGGTAGTTTGCTACAAACTCTATACGGTCACGAGACCACAGTTATGGAAGCTAACTTTAGCCCCGACAGCAAGATGCTGGCGACGGCCAGTGCGAACTCAACTGTGAAGCTCTGGAGTTTAAGCGATAGTACGCTCCAGGTTGTTCAAGATCGTAACGGCATTGTTCAAAGCGTTCGCTTTAGTCCTGATGGTGCGATCGTTGCTTCAGGAGGTAACGATTTCACTGTGAAACTTTGGGATACGAAGAGGAAAGAGGCAATTGCTACGCTCTTTGGTCATAATCGTACAGTTGACGAAATTGCTTTCAGTCGAGATGGGAAGACAATTGCCTCTGCCAGTTGGGATGGAACAGTGAAACTCTGGAATCTAGAAGGCGAACTGCTTGAAACGTTAGATACCGATACCAGTGAAGTAGGAGCAGTTTGCTTTAGTCCTGATGGGGAAATTGTAGTTTCTGGTGGTAGCGATGCAAAAGTGAAATTCTGGAGTCGTGACGGGATATTATTGCAACTGCTGAAAGGTCACAGTGGCAGAATAAACAGTATTGAGTTCAGTCCTGATGGAAAGCTATTAGCTTCAGCTAGTTAGGGTTTGCTGGAGAAGTCTGCAACGCGCTCCAGCCCGCCGTTTCAGCCCCTCA
>CAKZKB010000560.1 GCA_937121005.1 uncultured cyanobacterium
ACTGAAAATTTAAAAGCACAGTTAACCGACTTGGGCCGAGACGCACAGCAAGCGATCGCGGCGGCCAGTACCCTCGATGACTTAGAACAGTTGCGCGTCCGTTACCTGGGTAAAAAAGGACAGGTATCGCGGATTCTCGGCGGTATGGGAAAATTAGACCCGAGCGATCGACCTCGGATCGGGCAAGCGGCCAACGAAGTCAAGCAAACCATCCAAACTGACCTCGATCGAGCCCGCAACGGCCTCGAAACCGCCGAGATCCGATCCCGCCTCGAAGCCGAAACCCTCGATGTCACCGCGCCGGGCACCTACCGTCCCCAAGGTCGCCGCCATCCCCTTAACAGTACCGTCGATCGCCTCCTAGATATCTTTGTCGGCCTGGGTTACACCGTCGCCACCGGGCCGGAAATGGAAAGCGACTACTACAACTTCGAGGCCCTGAACACGCCGGCCGACCACCCGGCCCGCGATATGCAGGATACCTTCTATCTCCCGGATGGAAATTTGCTGCGGACGCATACCTCTTCAGTCCAGATCCGCTACATGGAACAACGCCAGCCCCCCGTGCGCGTGGTGGCCCCCGGTCGGGTGTACCGTCGCGATACCGTTGACGCGACGCATTCGGCGGTGTTCCACCAAATCGAACTGCTGGCGATCGACGAAGGATTGACATTTACCGACTTGCGCGGGACAGTCAAAGAGTTTTTGCGCCGCGTGTTTGGCGATGTGGAAATTCGCTTTCGGGCCAGCTATTTTCCGTTTACCGAACCCTCAGCCGAAGTAGACGTGCGCTGGCAAGGAAAATGGTTGGAGGTACTCGGTTGCGGTATGGTGGATCCGAATGTCTTAAAAGCGGTCAATTGTGACCCAGAAAAATATTCGGGGTTCGCGGCTGGAATGGGAGTGGAACGCTTTGCGATGGTCTTGCACCAACTCGACGACATTCGCCGCTTGTACGGTAGCGATTTGCGGTTCTTGCGTCAGTTTTAGATCTGAACTTTCTCTGCGATCGAGCCAAAGTTCGGAAACTTTCCTAAAAACGAATCCTGACCTTGGCAATTTCTAACACAGGAGAAAAATGATGCTCGACGAAAGCACAATCGAACGCCGCTTAGCCGATCTCGAACGCACTGTTACGCACCTTCAAAAAAAGGTCGATCGTCAGTCGAGTTCTGACAACTGGCTAGATGGTTTCATCGGCCCAATTTCTGATGAAGAAGCGTTTTTAGAGGCGTTAGAATATGGACGTGCCTTTCGCAAATCCGATCGGCCTGTTGATGAAGTTGGTAGCGATTTGGTAAAATCGCGATCGCTATAATTCGAGTATGCCATGCTTGGTTGCCAAAGCTGACGAACTGATTGCCTTGAAATACGAGTTGTCGGTGGCTTGAAGGAGATACCCGATCGCGGTATGTAGGGGCAAACGGCGTTTGCCTGGCCCCAGGTGAGTTTAGGAAAACTTATCAATGCGATTAGAAATTCAAATATAAATAAACCATTAAGATTGCCGGAAATCCGATAGTATTTTCTTAATAAGAACCCATTGCCCGCCCAGGGGAGCTTGCATCTGCCGACCCGGCCCTTTATTTTCCCCAAGCGAATTGATATGTCAATTTTAACTTCCCATCGTTTGCCCGTTCGAGTGCTTCCCCCAGCTTACCGCACTGGTACGCGATCGCGCTTTCCCTCCACATCGCGATCGCCCGTTTCCTCTGCAAAACTTACGTGCAGCATCGGATTGGACGGTCGATTCGCACAACTAACGCCTCAGTGGGAAGTGATGTTAGGCTGTTCCCTAGAGGAACTGTACGATCGCCCTTGGCTCGATCGGGTTCACCCTCAAGATTTACCCCTAACTCTAAATAAAGTCAACGACATCGTCGTCCATCGCGCCGATACGATTGTATTCAAAAACCGCTATCGGTGTCAAGATGGCTCCTATCGCTGGCTGCTGTGGACGGCCCGCTTTTCCCCGCAAGACGAACGCATTCATGCCAACATTCGCGACTTAGAAGATCCCTTTTCTGACAACAGCGACGCGGGCGGATCGCAGCTGTTCAACTGTCCCGAAACCCACTTCCACTTGCTCGTCGATAGCGTCAAAGACTACGCTATTTATATGCTCGACAAACACGGACGAGTGATGAGTTGGAACGAAGGAGCCCAAAAACTCAACGGTTGGAAGGCTTACGAAATTATCGGCGAACCCTTCGATCGTTTTTTTCCGGATGAAGAAATTGCTAGCAATCGCCCCCAAGAAATTCTAGCACAAGCGATCCGTTTCGGGCGCACGGAATACGAAAATTGGCGTTTGCGAAGTGACGGCAGTCAATTTTGGGCCGATTTAGTTGTGACTGCACTCACCGATAATACCGGAGAACAGGTGGGATTTGCGTGCGTTACCCGAGATATGACCCAACGCAAGCGCGAAGAAGAAGCCCTCAAAGTCGCTTACGACGAACTTGAAGAACGAGTGCGCGATCGCACCGCAGAACTGAGTCAAGCCAACGAGGAACTACTCCAATCCAAATCTCATTTAAAGCAAAAAGCAGACGAGTTAGAGGGCATCCTGCGGGAATTGCAACATACCCAAGCACAACTGATCCACACCGAAAAAATGTCGGGTTTGGGGCAGTTGGTGGCTGGTGTGGCTCACGAAATTAACAACCCCGTCAGCTTCGTGCGCGGTAACATTGAATATGCCAAAAACTACGCCGAAGATTTGTTAGAGTTGGTGCGATCGCTGTTGAAAGATTGCCCTAATCCTTCCGCCGAAACCAAAGAACTGATTGAAGAAATCGAACTCGATTTTGTTGCTGACGATATTCCTAAATTGTTCGCATCTATGCGCGAGGGAGCCGAACGGATTCGCACGATCGTGGCCTCGCTACGCAACTTTGCTCGCCACGACGAAGCCGCAATTAAGGAAGTCGATCTTCACGAAGGTATCGACAGTACGCTGCTGATTTTACAGCATCAGTTAAAAGCAAGCGATCGCCATGCTGCTATCGAAATCGTCAAAGACTACGGCGATTTACCCATTGTCGAATGCCATCCGGGGCAACTCAATCAAGTGTTTATGAGTATCCTGGCAAATGCCATCGATGCGTTCGCGGAGATGGAAATGGCTACCGATTTCGTGCCGACAATTCGCATTTGCAGCCAACACAAACCGGGGTCGATCGCCATCTCTATTCGAGACAACGGCCCTGGAATGCCAGACAAGGTGCGATCGCGGATTTTCGATCCCTTTTTTACCACCAAATCTCCCGGAAAAGGCACGGGGTTAGGACTGTCGATCGCCTATCAAATTGTCGTCGATCGTCACGGTGGTACCATCGACTGTCGATCGGTTGCTGGAGAAGGGACGGAATTTACCATTACCATTCCAGCCTAAGAAAATGTAGGGGCGATTCGCGAATTGTCTCTACAAGGAAACGCGATCGCCGTAACAATTTCATTGTCTCAAACGTCGTCTTCAGTAAATACAGGCGGCCACAATTCGCTAATGGCTAACTCCCAACCGGGAAACAGTTCGGGAAGTGTTAAAATATCTTCATTTTCCAGTACAACAGGCTCGCTTGTGGCACGATAAATGGTAACGGTTAATTCGTCAGGATCGATGAGGATGCCTACTTGCGCTCCCAATTCTAACATTTTCTCGATCTTGCGTTTTAAGGGTGAAACGCGATCGCTTTGAGATTTAATCTCTACCACTAAGTCTGGTACTAATTCCCCGAAGTAACGGACGCTTTGTTTGAGGCGGGAGGCGCGAACAAAAGAAACATCGGGTGCTTTGACATTGCGATCGCTGAAGATGAAACCGCCAGCCGAGTCAAATACTCGTCCCAGTCGGCGAGGGTTGACCCAAGCAAAGAGAAAAGCACTGAAGCGAATCCCAATTTCGCTAGAGATAATATCTGAAGGCCCCATAATCTGAATTTTGCCACCATCGAGTTCCAGTTGGTAATCTAAACCCGCTTCAGAGAGGGTAGTTTGGACTTGTTCTAAGTCTTTTACGGTCATTAGAGACATACTCGCTTCCTCCTAACATGGAGACAATTATAGTATAGCAGAGGAGCGATTTGCGAATTGTCCCTACAAGGAAACGCGATCGCCGTAACAATTTCATTGTCTCAAACGTCGTCTTCAGTAAATACAGGCGGCCACAATTCGCTAATGGCTAACTCCCAACCGGGAAACAGTTCGGGAAGTGTTAAAATATCTTCATTTTCCAGTACAACAGGCTCGCTTGTGGCACGATAAATGGTAACGGTTAATTCGTCAGGATCGATGAGGATGCCTACTTGCGCTCCCAATTCTAACATTTTCTCGATCTTGCGTTTTAAGGGTGAAACGCGATCGCTTTGAGATTTAATCTCTACCACTAAGTCTGGTACTAATTCCCCGAAGTAACGGACGCTTTGTTTGAGGCGGGAGGCGCGAACAAAAGAAACATCGGGTGCTTTGACATTGCGATCGCTGAAGATGAAACCGCCAGCCGAGTCAAATACTCGTCCCAGTCGGCGAGGGTTGACCCAAGCAAAGAGAAAAGCACTGAAGCGAATCCCAATTTCGCTAGAGATAATATCTGAAGGCCCCATAATCTGAATTTTGCCACCATCGAGTTCCAGTTGGTAATCTAAACCCGCTTCAGAGAGGGTAGTTTGGACTTGTTCTAAGTCTTTTACGGTCATTAGAGACATACTCGCTTCCTCCTAACATGGAGACAATTATAGTATAGCAGAGGGGCGATCGCTTTGTTCCGATTTGCCCTCGGGAACGATTGGGCGATCGACTTGGGGGCTAAGTGACGATTTTTTAATATTCCTTTACAATTAACAAGAAGAGAAGGCAGACTTTGAGACCGGCGAAATCCTTTTCCTGTAAGGATTTCAGCATTCTCTAGCCGCAGTTAGCGATCGATCGACTCTCAGTCTCACTGTGAGAACGAGGGAGAGGCCCAACTTCGTTTAGACCCCATCCGCGATCGCGTTCCGTTCACCAATTACCCATTACTCATTTTATGAAACTTGGAATCGCACAACTCAACCCTACCATTGGCGACTTAGCTAGCAATGCCGATCGCATTCTCGAAACGGCTCGCCAAGCAGCGAGTTTGGGAGTCGATATTTTGCTAACTCCAGAACTTTCTCTATGCGGTTATCCCCCGCGAGATTTGTTGCTCGATCCCAGTTTTGTAACGGGACTGGAAACGACACTTCAGGATTTAGCCAGTCAGTTACCGGCCAATATTGTCGTGTTTGTTGGCACGGTGACACCCAACGATCGCGCTGCAAAAACTGGAGGAAAACCTTTATTTAATAGTACGGTGATGTTACAAAATCTCGCAGTCCGATCGCGCTTTCATAAGAGCTTGTTACCGACTTACGACGTATTCGATGAAGATCGTTATTTTGAACCCAACGACGAAAGTAACGCGATCGCCCTTTCTATCGGCAACAAAACGATTAAAATAGGAGTCACTATCTGCGAAGATTTGTGGAACGATGAGGAATTTTGGGGCAAGCGCACTTACGCCACTAACCCCATCGACGAACTGGGACGATCGCAAGTCGATATCTTTGTTAATTTGTCTGCATCTCCCTACAGTCTCAACAAACAATCAGTACGAGAGGAAATGTTGCGACACACGGCTCGACGCTATCAAACGCCGATCGTTTATGTCAATCAAGTGGGGGGCAACGACGACTTAATTTTTGATGGGAATAGCGTTGCTTTCAATCGCTCTGGCGAACTGATATATCGAGCGAAACACTGCCAAAGCGATCTCGGTGTCATTGAATTCGATCGCGATCGCGGTGACATCGTACCGGGCGAAATTGCTCCCTTCCCCAACAACGAAGAAGCTCAACTTTGGGAAGCCTTAGTGTTAGGCGTGCGCGACTATGCCAACAAGTGTAATTTCTCCCAAATTGTGTTAGGATTGAGCGGCGGTATCGATTCGGCTTTAGTGGCGGCGATCGCGGCTGAAGCCATTGGAGCCGATAATGTTTTAGGCGTACTGATGCCTTCTCCTTACAGTTCTCAAGGTTCGATCGACGATGCGATGGCGCTGGCTAAAAATCTCGGTATCCAAACTCGTACCATTGCCATCGAAGCAATGATGAAATCTTTTGATGACAGTTTAGCAGAATTGTTTGTCGGCAAAAAACCGGGAGTCGCCGAAGAAAATTTACAGGCTCGCATTCGCGGTAACTTGTTGATGGCGATTTCTAACAAATTCGGACATCTGTTGCTCTCGACTGGGAATAAATCGGAAATGGCGGTAGGATATTGCACCCTGTATGGCGATATGGATGGCGGTTTAGCCGCGATCGCCGACGTTCCCAAAACTCGCGTCTTTAAGTTATGTCGGTGGCTCAACCAACGCCAACCGGGACGAGACGTTATCCCTCAAAATATCATTAACAAACCACCGAGTGCCGAACTCAAACCCGGACAGCAAGATAGCGATTCTCTCCCCGCTTACGAGATTTTAGACGATATCCTCGATCGCTTCATTCACCAACACGAATCGGGGGAACAAGTTATCGCCGCCGGACACGATCGCGCCATCGTACAGAAGGTGATAAAAATGGTACGCCGTGCCGAATTCAAGCGCAAACAAGCGGCTCCGGTTCTCAAAGTCACCGATCGCGCCTTCGGGACGGGTTGGCGAATGCCGATCGCGGCCAACTATCAAGTGTGAGGTTCGAGAGCGATCGCCTACCCGATCCGTCGCAATTCTAGAGTAAAATCGGAAGGTATCTTAACTGGGGCTAGCCGAGCCATCCGATGGCCAGATCGCCCGTCTCGGGGAGAGGGGGTTCGGGAAAGGAGTGAAAAAATTTTGGCGAACTCGGCCACATTGGGCCGCGATCGGTGATACTAATAAGTAGATCTACTACGTTAGTAGCGCAGGTAGGCGATATGGCCAGCAGCGAGTCTCTCAATACAACCCTCTCAGAACGGGAACTGCAAGTCGTCGAACTGGTGGCAGCCGGCCTGACCAATCAGGAAGTGGCCGAAGCCTTAGAAATCAGCAAGCGCACCGTAGACAACCACATTAGCAACATCCTCACCAAAACCGCAACGGGCAACCGCGTCGCTTTGGTACGGTGGGCGTTGCAATGGGGCAAAGTCTGTCTCGATCGCGTCAACTGTTGTGCCTTGCCCGAGTCGCAGTCGCGCAAATCTTAGCTATGATACTCTCAACCGTCGCACCAGAGGAAACGAAAACGCGCTACGAACTGCGCTGTCGCTACTTACCCCTGGTCGTTTATCGCGAAATTGCCGCCCACTTGCGCCAAGTCGAGGGGGTGGATGCGGGTTTGTTACCGCAAACGACGACCAGTTTCGATTACCGAGATTCGCAAGCCGGCGGCCTGTGGATCCAGTTTGAGGAAGCGGCAACCGCCGAGAGTCGCGAGACGGTCGATCGCATTTTGGCCTATTATAGCGATCGACACGGTTCCTGGGAGTCTGTGTCTAGCCAAAGGATGAAGGATGAAGGATGAAGGATGAAGGATGAAAAATTTGTTTGCTACCTCATACCTCGAACCTCGTACCTCATACCTCGTACCTCACACCTCACACCTTGCCCCTAAAACCTAATACCTAAAACCTAATACCTAAACAATGAAAGCGATACGCGGAACCAGAGATATCCTCCCCGATGAAGTGGGATACTGGCAGTGGGTAGAAGCGACGGCTAGAGAGATTTTAGCGGCGGCTGCTTACCGAGAAATTCGCACGCCGATTTTTGAGGCGACGGAACTATTTGAACGCGGGATCGGGGAAGCGACGGACGTGGTGGGGAAGGAAATGTACACCTTCGTCGATCGCGGCGATCGGTCGATTACGTTGCGCCCGGAAGGAACGGCCGGTGCGGCGCGATCGTATATTGAAAAGAAACTCTTTGCCGAAGGGGGCGTACAGCGTTTGTGGTACGTTGGCCCCATGTTTCGCTACGAACGTCCGCAGCAAGGACGACAGCGACAGTTCCATCAAATTGGTTTGGAGTTGTTTGGTAGTGACGATCCCCGTGCGGACGTGGAAACCGTTGCTGTTGCCACCGATATTTTACAGGCATTGGGGTTAAAAAATCTGACCCTACTGCTCAATTCAGTGGGAGAAAAGGACGATCGCGCCCGATATCGGCAAGCGTTGGTTGAGTATTTGACTCCTTATAAAGAGGAGTTAGATGCCGACTCCCAAGATCGGCTCGATCGCAACCCGCTTCGCATTTTAGATAGCAAAGACGAAGCCACGAAAAAAATTGTCGCCGATGCCCCCAGTATTTTAGATTTTCTGGGCGACAATGCCAAACGGCACTTCGATCGCGTCCAAATGCTGCTATCGGAACTGGAGATTTCCTATCAACTCGATTCTCGGTTGGTACGCGGCTTGGATTATTATACTCACACCGCATTCGAGATTCAATCTGCCGATTTGGGGGCGCAAGCAACCGTCTGTGGCGGCGGACGCTACGATGGATTAGTAGAAGAATTGGGAGGCAAACCGACTCCGGCGGTGGGTTGGGCAATTGGATTAGAACGGTTGATTATTTTGTTGCAACAACTGGGAGAACGCAGCGCGATCGTTCCCGATTTCTACGTGGTTTCTCGGGGCGAAGCAGCAGAATCTCAGGCAACGGTTCTCGCCCAAAAACTGCGCCGTTCTGGGTTCAAAGTCGAGTTAGATTTGAGTGGAAGCGCCTTTAGCAAGCAGTTCAAACGGGGCGATCGCAGTGGTGCGAAAGCCTGTTTGGTGTTGGGCGATGCGGAAGCAGAAGCGAAAACCGTGCAGTTAAAATGGCTGCAAACGGGGGAACAAAAAACCCTTACCCAGTCAGAGTTACTGTCAGCAGAAGGCGAGTTAAAGGTTGCTTTGAATCAATGAGACTAACGTTTGTCACCAGGGCGGGAACCAAGGGAAACGCATCAAAAATAGGGTTGACAAAATGCCGGCAATCTGCATATGGAGAGGATGTCAAGTGGTAGCCTAGTCATCGCTGGCACAATAGGGAACGCCATCGGTGGGAACCGGGGGAATGGGGCGATCGCGAACGGGTACAGTTGGTAGCAGGCGACGATGCGGCCCCAGGGATCGTCCCGGCCCGTTGAAAAAATCCCCCTGGGGACTTATAATCAGAATTTATAAGAGAATTTGATATCTAATATAAGTTCATGCTAGAAGGATCGATTCTGTACGGGCTGGCTGACGCTTGCCAACGCAAACCCCATCTCCCCCAACTCGACTACGGCGTGTACTACAAAAACACCCTAGTCGCCTTGTGTCATGCCCTCGAAGATTGCATCCTCTCTAGCAACAGCGATCCGGTGATGGTGGCGGCGTTTCAACGGGGTCAGTGGTACTTGCAAGAGGCCGATCGCTACGGCGAAATTGCCAAGAAAGCCGACAGCATTGCCATCCTCGCCGTGCCCGAGGCGGGTTTTGCCGAACATCCCACCAGCCAGTGCGATAATGTCAGTATTGTTTCGATCGATCCCGAAGATCCGGTGGCGCAAGAGTGGCACTTGGCGATCGTCTCTCCGACGTATACGGCGATGGTGTTGTGTCAGGAATTGTTACCTGCCGAATACGGGCCGGCTGGCGTACCGGAAAACGATTTAGAACGCAAGTTTTACGGGTTTTGGACGTTCGATCGCAACTTAGTTCTAGAAGCGATCGCCTTGTTGGTCGATCGCGCTGGAAATTACGACAAATCCCTACAAGCAAGCCTCGGTCAAAAAATAGAGGCGATCGCGACTCGCTTAGATCGCAATAGCGACGAACCTGACGATCTCGGCGATATTGTTTCTCGAGTCGTCAACTATTTACGCGAGAGCGATCGCGATTTAGAAGCGCGACTGTACGACTCCGCTTCCCCCTACCAAAAAGCCCTCAGCAACAACTTAACCTCTAACGAATTGCAAGCCTACATTCGCATGGCGCAACTGGTGGATCTCGCCGATGCCAAAAACCCCCAAGCTGGGGCAGAAGTGGCGACGCTGTGCGAAATGATGGGTCATTTGCTCGATTTACCTGCATGGCAGATCGATCGCCTGCGCTTGGCAAGTTTGTTTCACCGCCTCGATTATTTACCGGGACAAGCCAGCGAAACGGAGATGAAACAAACCGAAAAAATTGCCCCTTGCTGTCGCTTGGTTCCGGGGGCGCAGGTGTTACGAAAAATGCCCAAACTCCGCGCGATCGCCACGATTGTCAACCATCAAACTGAATGGTGGAACGGCGAAGGACAACCCGCCAGCTTCAGTCACGATACCATTCCTTTAGAATCGCGCATTTTAGGCTTAATGGTACAGTTCCAAAAACGCTTGCGCGACCTTGGCGATCTCCCCCGACAACAACAGTTAGCCACAGCCTTAGAAAAATGCCAAGCCGAAAAAGGCCAGCGCTGGGATCCCAAGTTGGTTGAAGCCTTATCTCTTCTGGTGATGGGAATGCAGCAAGGCATGAATTTACCCGTCGAACTGCCAAAAGCCAGTGCGGGAATGTGGCTGATCGACGACCTGTCGCTGCGCTCCAATGAAAAATTAAAAATTAAAAATTAAAAAAAGTGAAGACAGATACAAGCAGCGCTCCAAACTCCCAATTACCCATTACCAATGACCCAAACATGATTGACCTCGAAAAAATCCGATCGGGACAACTCAAAAACCTAGCGGGTGCGAACCTAGAAGACGAAATTTTCTCCGGCTGCGATCTGCGCGGTATCGACTTAGCCGGAGCGAATCTGACTTGCACGGATTTTAAGGAAGCGCGGCTGCAAAACGCCAAGCTACAGGGGGCAAATCTAAGCAGTGCGTACTTGAGTTATACCGATTTGCGAGCTAATTTAGTTGGGGCAAATTTAATGCAAGCGGAGTTGGTAGCGGCCGATTTGCGCGGGGCAAATTTGCGCGGCGCGAACTTAATGGGAGCCGATTTGACGCGATCGCGAGGGAGTGGTATTTTTCTAAGTGGAGCCAATTTAACCGGGGCGAACTTAGCCGGAATTGACCTGCGCGGAGCCGATTTGCGGGGGGCGAATTTAAGCGATGCCAACCTGCAAGGGGCAAATTTAGGACAAGCGGATTTGCAAGGGGCAATTTTGAAAGGTGCTAACCTAGAAGAAGGAAATTTGAGAGGGGCAAATTTGACTGGGGCAAATTTCGACAACGCCAATTTACTCTGCGCCGCTTTAGATGGGACTCAAACCGCCGGAACGAGTTGGCAAGACGCTTGTTTGACCGGAACGATCTTAGAATCTGTATCGTAGAATGGAGTTGTGATATAATGCAGGTTAAAGCTGCAAGCACGGGCGCGATCGCCATGAAGATCGAAAAAGAAACCGCGATCGCCTTCAATGGAGAGAGAATGGCTATGACATCTCAATTCACGTTCGCCAGCACCGCCACGCCGACGCTTACTCCCGATCGCGTCACCACGCGCCAACCCTACCCGAAGTACAAAATTATTGTCCTCAACGACGACTTCAATACTTTCGGGCACGTCGCCAAGTGCTTAATGAAATATATTCCTAACATGACCCCCGATCGCGCTTGGGATCTCACCAACCAAGTGCATTTTGAAGGGCAAGCGACGGTATGGGTCGGCCCCCTCGAGCAAGCCGAACTTTATCACCAGCAATTGAGTCGGGAAGGGTTGACAATGGCTCCATTAGAAAAGGCTTAGTGCTTTAATAAGGGGGGAATTACTTGAAAACCGCTTAGTTTTCCCCGTTGAATATTACCTGAATAGTTGTGGCTTAGTCTTGCAGTGGAGGTCGATCGCCGAATAAAATTCGTCCCAACCGCACCATTGTCGCCCCGGCTTCGATCGCTTGTAAATAGTCCCCGGACATTCCCATAGAGAGTTGTTCGATTCTAATGCGATCGAACTGGTGTTCCCGAATGCGATCGCCCAATTCTTTTACCCGATCGAACAATTCTTTCACCTCCGACTCCGAAAGTCCCCAAGGCGCGATCGCCATTAAACCGCGCACTTGCAAATTTTCTAAAGCATCGATCGCGGGTAAATCTTCCCACAATTGTTCCACGCTCCAGCCATATTTATCGGGATCGGGGAATACTTTCACCTGCAAGCAGACTTTGGGAGATGGTGTACCCTTTTTTGCTAACTTGTCCAGTTCCTTGGCTAATTTGAGGCGATCGACCCCATGGATCCAATCGAAGCGTTCGGCGACGACTTTGGCTTTATTGGTTTGCAGATGACCGATAAAATGCCAAGTAATATCGGGCAAATCTTGCAATTCCTCCTGTTTGGGGATCGCTTCTTGCACTCGACTCTCGCCAAACTCGCGCAACCCCATCCCGTAGGCTTGACGGATCGTCGCCACCGGGACTTTTTTGGTGACAGCAATGAGGCGTACCGACGGCGGTAAGTGGGTACGAATGCGATCGACCCGGGAAGATAACTTGACTTTTCCTCCAACTAAAGCACGGAGGATTCTAAAATGACGCAAAGTCGCCATTTAACTGTCACCGATCTAACTTTTCGGTGGGGCGAGTCAAAACGCCCCTAGACGCTCAACCTTGTCGGTATCGCGCTTACTTGTTTCGCGGTCGTTCGCACTTTTCGACACTCAGCCAGTGGGGTACGCTCAACATCCTGCCATTACTTGCAGTGGTATGGGCTTGCTGCATTTCGCAGTAGTGACTTACTTGCCGGGATTTCTCCGTACTAGGAATGTTTCAACACGCAGTCGATACGTCTACTAGACTCACATTTTTAGCTTAACACACAAGCGAGTGGGTGTGAAGAGCGTGTTACGAAATTTAACCGTCACTGGATGGGGGCGCGCTCATCCCCGCCTTAAAAGGTCGGGGTTTTAGCACCTATGCCTGGGATAAACGCTGCGGCGATCGAGAACTACTGAAAGGTTTGGCGGTGAATGGCTTGCAAGCGCTGGAATTCTTTGTCTTTACGTTCGCGACGCAACTGACGCAGGCGATTTTCCAGCATTAAACGAGCGTCGGCACGTCCGAGGGGCTCGAACACCAAGCCGCGATCGCTAGCAGAAACGACAAAAAATAGACGTTGGGCGTATAGCGTGGTAAACAGTTCGCGATTTTCACCGAGCAGGCAAAGTCTAAACAGCAGGCCAAATGTTGGATGGTTGATATAAGTTTCGGCGTTCATTAATTTCGAGGTCTTCGGGTAACACAGAACAGATCGACCGCTTGCGCCCTGCTCCTGTCCCGCAAATAAGATCGATCTTATAGCATTTGCGGACGTTTTTATCGTCTTTTATCATTTTGTCGGGGCGATCGCCAAGGCCGCTAGTTGGGCGCGGGCTTTATATAGCGACTCTTGCCACTCTCGGGCTGGATCCGAGTCGGCGACGATCCCGGCTCCCACTTGCCCCCAAACCGTTGCCCTGTCGCCGTTGGCGGTGTAGAGTAAGGTGCGGATGAGAATGTTGAGATCCAGATTTCCCCGCGCGTCCAAGTACCCTGCCGAACCGTAAAACAGGCTGCGACGCATGGGTTCGAGTTCTTCGATAATTTCCATGCAGCGCACTTTCGGACAGCCCGTAATCGTACCTCCGGGAAACAGGGCGCGAATTAAGTCCGTTCCGTCGCACTGGGGGCGCAGCGTACCGACGACGTTACTCACCAGGTGCATGACGTGGGAGTAGCGCTCGATCGCCATCAATTCATCAACGCGCACCGAACCCCACTCACAGACGCGGCCGAGATCGTTGCGCTCTAAGTCTACCAGCATAATATGTTCGGCGTTTTCTTTGCGGCAAGCGAGGATCTCGGCTTCTAGGGCGCGATCGGCTTCGGAGGTGTCTCCGCGCGGGCGAGTTCCGGCGATCGGGCGGGTTTGGGCGTGGCGATCGCGCAAACTCACCAGACGTTCTGGGGAACAACTGATAACCGCACCCCAAGGGGTTTGCCAATAACTGGCGAAGGGTGATGGGTTCAATTGTTGCAGCGATCGATAAATCTGCCAACTGCTGGCAGTGGTTTCAACACCAAAGCGCACGGATAAGTTAGCTTGAAAAATATCTCCAGCGCGAATGTAGTCTCGAGCGTGTTTGACCATCGTTTCGTATTCGCTTTGAGACGTGAGAAAGGTTGGGGAGAGGGGGAGAGTGGGAGAGGGAG
>CAKZKB010000561.1 GCA_937121005.1 uncultured cyanobacterium
TATTGGAGCCACAACTTTAGAAGAGTTTCGCAAGCACATCGAAAAAGACGCAGCCCTCGAACGTCGCTTTCAAAAAGTCGTCGTCGATCAACCCGATGTCGAAAGTACGATATCGATTTTGCGCGGCTTAAAAGAACGCTACGAAGTTCATCACGGCGTACAAATTTCCGACTCGGCGTTAATAGCGGCGGCGACACTATCGAACCGCTACATCAGCGATCGCTTTTTACCCGACAAAGCCATCGACTTGGTAGACGAAGCGGCGGCCCAATTGAAGATGGAAATCACTTCAAAACCGTCGGATTTAGAAATCGTCGATCGCCGCTTGATGCAGTTAGAAATGGAGAAGCTGTCACTAGAAGCAGAAGAAGGGGACATTCGCCTCGATCGCCTCAACGAAGAGATCGCCATTCTCCAACAAAAACACGACGGACTCAACGATCGCTGGCAAAACGAAAAACAACTGCTCGACACCATCGGCCACCTCAAAGAAAGCGAGGATCGCCTGCGCTTGCAAATCGAACAAGCCGAGCGCAATTACGACTTAAATACTGCCGCCAAACTCAAGTACGGCGAACTGGAGAAATTGCAGCGCGATCGCGAAGCAAAAGAAGCCCACCTCCTGGATCTTCAGTCCAAAGGAGCCACATTGCTGCGCGAACGAGTCACCGAGTCCGATATTGCCGAAATCGTCGCCAAATGGACGGGAATTCCCGTCACTCGCCTGCTACAATCGGAGCGCAAAAAACTGTTAAAACTCGAAGACCGACTGCACCAGCGCGTCATCGGGCAACACGAAGCCGTGCAATCTGTATCGGCCGCCATCCGTCGCGCACGTGCGGGCATGAAAGATTTAGGTCGCCCCATTGGGTCGTTTTTATTCATGGGGCCGACGGGAGTTGGGAAAACAGAATTGGCGCGGGCACTAGCGGGGTCTTTGTTTGACGATGAAGACTTTATTATTCGCATCGATATGTCCGAGTATATGGAGAAGCATTCTGTGTCGCGGTTGGTGGGTGCGCCTCCGGGATACGTGGGATTTGAAGAGGGAGGTCAGCTAACTAAACTCGTGCGCCGCAATCCCTATTCGGTGTTGCTGTTTGATGAGGTAGAAAAAGCCCATCCCGATGTCTTTAACATTCTACTGCAAGTGCTCGATGATGGGCGCATTACCGACTCCCAAGGGCGCACGGTAGACTTCCGAAATACGGTAATTGTGATGACGAGTAACATCGGTTCGCAACACATTTTAGACGTGGCGGGAGAGGAGACGCAATACGAAGAAATGCGTAAGCGAGTCTACGACGCACTGCGATCGCGTTTCCGTCCCGAATTTCTCAATCGCATCGACGATATTGTCCTCTTCCACCCGTTAGGAAAAGGCGAACTGAAGCAAATCGTCGATATCCAAATTCGCCGCATCGAACAGCTACTTTCCGACCAAAAAATCGCGATCGAACTGACAGAAGCGGCCAAAGTATATTTAGCCGATGTCGGTTACGATCCGGTGTACGGGGCGCGTCCTTTGAAGCGAGCCATTCAGCGAGAATTGGAAAATCCGATCGCCACCAAACTGCTCGAATTAGCTTTCGTTGAAGGCGATACCATTCTCGTCAACAGCGACGGCGAAAGTCTCAGTTTTACGAAAAAAGTCCCCGAACCTCGCGCCCTTCCGGCGGCGAAAGAGGAAAAAGAAACCGTTGCAGTTGCCAGTTCGACGGTGGAGGATGTTGGGGAACAAGAGACTAAAGAAAGTTAACTCGATACTGAGGTCAAAATGAGTACAGCAACCAACATTGGCACGTTAATTGTCAGTACGCCCGACATTTGCGGCGGTCGTCCTCGAATTGCCGGAAGGCGAATTTCTGTGGAGCAAATTTCTGTTTTACACAAGCAAGGATTGACCCCAGACAACATTAAAAATGAGTACGAGGGGGTGTCCTTAGAACAGATTTATGCGGCGATCGCCTACTACTATGCCAACCAACAGGAAATAGAGACTTATCTGGATGAAGACAAAAAGGAGTACGATCGTTTGATGCTCGAATTTAGAAAGGAAGACTAACGTGAAACTACGCTTGTATATCGATGAAGATGCGAGCCGAAGTGCTTTGGTAAAAGCGTTACGCGATGCTACGATCGATGTAGTGACAACGTTAGAAGCCGAAAATTTAGGTTGCCCAGATTCCGAGCAACTTGTCTGGGCGACGCAGAACAATCGAGCAATTTATACTTACAATATGCGAGATTTTTGTCGCTTGCATTCCATTTACATGACCCATACAATGGAACATAGTGGTATCGTCATTGCCGAACGTCAAAGTTATTCAATTGGAGAACAGTTACGAGGAATACAAAACTTGGTCGCATCTAACTCAGTAGAGCAAATGAAAAATCAACTCGTCTTTTTAGGCAATTATATCAGGCTCGAATAATGAAACTTCGATCGCGATCGATCGCGATTTTTGCCATCAGTGGGGTCATCATCTACTTATTCTTAACCCGATCGCCCCATCAACCTATGTTTTCCCAAACTACAACCCCGCCACCCCCCCAGTTTAAAACCGTTGCGACTGAGAAGATCGCCATCGCTACTAACGGCGATCGCGCTGATGTGTATTATCCCAACCCACCTGACTTAAACTCGGGTGACTACTCCTTCCCGATCGCTTTATTTCTACAAGGGTACAACGTGGATAAATCGTATTACTCCCAATTCGCGCAACAAGTGGCCCGTTACGGCTTTGTGGTTATCGTTCCCAACCATTTTGCCACCATTCGCGGCGGGGCGCAACTATTCGCTCGAGTGCAGCAAATTCCCCAGTCTCTCGCTCATTTACAAGCCGTTCGAGAACGCGATGTTACCTCTTTTTCGCAAATTATCGACCCGCACAAATTAGTATTGCTCGGTCACTCGCACGGGGGGGCTGTTGGTTTAGATGCCATTCGCGGAGCCTGCGAAGTCCCCTTTTGTGTCGGCGAGTATGCCATTCCCGAAGCCTTAGTTGGAGCCGTGTTTTTCGGAACGTTTTTATTGCAAGATGGCGACTGGGTAGACAATTCTGGCATTCCCCTGGCGTTAATTGCAGGCGATCGCGACAGTATCGTTCCGGTACGCGAAACCCGCCAAACTTACGAAGCGATCGCCGATCCGCCGAAAGCCTATATTGAAGTTATGGGAGCCAATCACTACGGAATTACCAATACCGACAACCCGCCGGGATCGCCGCCCGAACCTAACTCGCCGGACATTCCGCAAGCGATCGCGATCGAGACGATCGCCCGGTGGACAGCTTTATTTTTGCGATCGACAGTCTTAGAAGATACAGCCGCGATCGACTATATTACAGGGGCGGGCGATCTCGTCGATCCCCACGCCACAGCAGAAATCGTACTGTAACCCAATTCTAATCGACTACCGTCAAAAACCCCATTTGTAGCCAGTCCCAAAGCCGCTTGACTTGGTGCTGTTCTTCCCGACTGAGGTCATTTTCAGAAATCATCGCTTGTTGCAGAGAGCGGCGATCGGCACTGGTAATCCGCCCGCAGGCGAAAATCCGTTCGATCGTCGAGGCGATGGGCGTAGCGCTGGTGGTTGTGTTCGCGTATCCGTTCATGTCTTGTTTCCCTTGCTGATGGATCCCACTTCGATGGCAACGAAGGATAGGTACGTTCCTTGCCCGTAATGGTTCTACTATATAACACGATCTTCACGTTCGATCCGGTAATTTTACGGAGAACATAATTCGTTACATTCAGAGCAGCGATCGCTCTAACCCACCCCACGCCGACGATCGCGACCCCTCACCCCCCGCGCGGAAAGGCTTCTAGAGACGGGCCGAGATTTCTAGGAGAGGGGGGCGCACCTTCACAATATCTTTACAAACAAAGGTTGCCGAGCTAAATTCCCAAGAACGACCGAACGCGATCGCGGTACGCTGCCGCATCTTCGAGCATGGGGAAGTGGGCCGTATATGGAATGCAAACATATTCGACGCGATCGCTTAAATTGGCTGCTTTACGTCCCATTTCCGCAGGAATAATGATATCTTTTTCCCCTGCAACTAGCAACGTTGGCACAGTTAAATTGGCGAATTCTGTGGGCATGGTTGTTGCCGCTTTTTCGCTGACGGCGGTGTAAACTGTTCCCAAAGCTGCTTCGCCATCAGCCATGATATAATCTTCTAAAAAGGCTCGACGCTCGACACTGGGAATGGGACGATGCAAGAACCGCGCCATAAACAAGCGATCCATTCCCGGTATGGCACTCAACCAAGAGGGACGCAGTTTGACGACCCAATTGCTGGCTTTATGGAAGTTAGAAAAAGTGCGCTCGTCGTATTCAAAAATACCGCTACAGCAGAGAATGAGTTTATCGACGCGCTGCGGGTAGCGGTTGGCAAATAGAACCGCGATCGAGGCTCCAGTAGAATGGGCTTGCAGGGAAACGCGATCGAGGTTAAGTTTATCGAGTAAGGCGGCTAAATCGTCGGCGTAGGTTTCCAGTTCGTAGTCGGAAGGTTCTTCGGAAATTAAACGCGATCGACCGAAACCCCGCAGATCGTAGATAAAACAATCGTAGCAGTCGGCGAGCGATCGCGCTGTTTCTTGCCAGTAGCGCCCGGAACCGCCCCAACCGTGCAAAAATACCATTTTAGGGCGATCGTCTGTGGGGGGTTCCGGTATCCACTGGTAGTAGTGTTCGCTACCTCGAAGGCGCAAGTAGGGCATTGGAGGATGGGGAGTCGGGCTCGATCCCGATTATACCGCGATCGCGATCGATCTGGATAATTTCGATACGCAATGGCGTAGGGGCGAAGCATTCACACCAGACAATAGAGATTCTTGTTAACAGTAGCAGGGTGAATGCCTCGCCCTCATTTAAATGTCGATTGCGCTGGCAATTTCAGATATTGCTCCATCAGTGACGATCGCTGCCAATTCGCCACCAACAGAGGTTAACTCCTCAAACGATTTTGAATCCAAAGAGGACAGTAAATCGCTATTTGCGAAATTGTCAGCAACATTGAAATCCGCGATCGGGATGTAGCCACTGGCAGCAGTTCCCATACTGTCACTAACAACAATGCCAGAATTCAGAACTTCCTCTGACGAAAAATCGCTGCCGTTCTCACCTGTTATCGGATCGAAGTCTCCCTCAACTGCAAACCGCCGCGACTTGGATGTTCTTGATAAAGACGATTTAGGTATAGGAAGTGTTGGTGCGACAATTGGGAACTCGGTAGCTACAGGTGTTGATTCGGAAACTTCTATCATTTCACTGCGAGGGGAAGTAGAAGTTTCAGGAGTAGGAACTATGGGAAAAGAAACTGCTGGTTCAGTAGCTGGAAGTGCTGATTCAGAAATTTCTATTGTTTCACTGCGAGGGGGAGAAGAAGTTTCAGGAGTAGGAAGCGGTGCAATTTGAGAGTTAGGTGTACTTGTGGTAGAACTCCGACCAAACACTTGAGTCCAGTAATGATTCCAGTTTTCGTTTCCGGTATCGTTTTCTAGGAAAAAGTAACCAACTCCAATTTCTGCATAGTTCGGGTTAAGAATGTTCTCGCGGTGTCCGGGGCTGTTGAGCCAACCCTCAACAACTGCTTCTGGTGTTGTATAGCCCACGCCAATGTTTTCCCCAATTAAATTGAAGGAATATCCAGCAGCACGAGCGCGATCGGAAATACTAGAGCCATCTTGACCAGTATGGCTAAAAAAGTCCTGAAATGCCATATTTTGGCTGTGGTTTTCTGCGGAGGTTTCCAATTGCCTGTTCAACCGTAGGGGTGACAGACCAAACTTAGCCCGTTCTTCGTTGGTGAGTTCGACGACTTGTTCTTCAAAGGTGAGCAGTCGATCGACATAATATCCAACTCCTTCGTAATTAAAGTTGGGATTGTTGTCAATCAAGCTATCGCGCTCGATCGCGCTAGGGGTATAAAAGTGGGTTCGCGTTACCGTATTATAGAAACGGTAGAGGGGAATCGTGTCGGGTTGGGCCTGAACGAAGGCTTCGTAAGCCACCCCTTCAAAGTTATAGTTCTCGAAGTTGTTAATGATGCTGTCGCGTTCGACAGGAGAAATCGTGTAAAAGTGCGTCCCGGAAACTCTGTCAAAAAAGCGGTAAACTGGATTGGTCTGACTGTCGCTGGAACTGGCAGCCCGAAAAGACGGCCCTTCGTAGGAGAAACTAGGATTTTCTCTGACGATATCCCGTTCTAACGGGCTACCCGTATAGAAGTGCGTCCCGGTGGTTCTATTGAAAAATCGGAAAATGTCCATATCCGGTACGGGAAAACTTCCCGTCTGTGGCGGTACGATATCGATTGTAGCTCGCTGAATTTAAAATGGACATTCGCGATCGCACGATTACCATTGGCATCACAGGCGGGATCGCCGCCTACAAAGTCTGCGAAGTGATTTCCACCCTTGCCAAAGCCGGGGGACAGGTGCGCGTCGTCCTCACCGAAGGGGCGCAAAAATTCATCACTCCGCTTACGGTTTCCACCTTATCTCGCCACTGCGCCTATACCGATGCCGACTTTTGGAGTGCCGATCGCCCTCGTCCTTTGCATATCGAACTGGGGGAAACTGCCGAAGTTTTCCTCATTGCCCCCCTCACCGCCAATACATTAGGAAAACTCGCTTGGGGACTGGCCGACAATCTGCTTACCAATACCGTTTTAGCCTCCAATTGCCCCATTTTACTGGCTCCGGCAATGAATACGGATATGTGGCAGCAAGCCACAGTGCAGCGCAACTGGCAGCAAGTGTGCCAAGATCCGCGCTATCGTATCCTGGAACCGGGGGCCGGAATTTTAGCGTGCGATCGCGTTGGCACCGGGCGCATGGCCGAACCCGCAGACATTCTAGCCGAAATCGAATCCCTACTCTACTGCGGCGGCAAGCGGGATCTGGTCAACAAGCGGATCCTCGTCAGCGCCGGGGGGACGCGGGAATATATCGATCCCGTGCGCTTTTTAGGCAACCCCGCCACCGGGAAAATGGGGATCGCCATCGCCAGGGCAGCCGCCACGCGGGGGGGGCAGGTGACGTTGGTTTCCGCTACCGAAGTGACACTATCGGGCGTG